>PBSP01000019.1 GCA_002726845.1 Methanobacteriota archaeon
TTCGATTGGCGGAGGCGGTGGCTGAATGATTGATTCGTGTTGCTCAAGATAATCAGGAAGAATTACTATTGCTAACTCCTCACTCTTTTCTAAACTATTTTGCGAGTGAGATGCGTTCGCATGACCACTTTCAGAAGGGCGGTCTTGATCTTGAAGGAAATCAAGATAAGTGGGGAGGACAACAACCGCTAAATCGTCGTCCTCCATGGTTTTTTATCTTGTAGGCTACTATTTCAAAACATCTGCACCTGTTAATTAGTTCTCGGACCCGACTTCACTTGGATTTAAAACCGTAAAATTCCGATTCCACATCGCCAAGGGATTGTCGAGGGAGTAGGACAGTACGTACTGCCCACAAATCGGTGAATATTCGATAGGTTGCTGTCTTATCGAGATAATCCACACCGCTCGAACCTCCTGTTCCCATTCGTCTTCCGATCATTCTCTCAACCATCCGGGCATGGGTCTGTCGGAAGAGAAGCATGGATTGCTCGAGTTGAACAACAGTATCAATGAACCGACGTGGCCAAGACAGGAGCGGTAGTTCGGGATAGGATTCAATAAACAACAAACCAGCACGTGCCCGGTTTGTCTCCCCTTCTGGTTTGAGAAAACTCCGAGCAGAAGCAAGGTTAGCGTCCATCCTCGGTTTGAGTTTGTCGACGCTTCCATGGCCGATTGAGACCATGTGTTCGACAACTCGATCCGAATGAGATTTCATCGTTGCGAGATGTGCATCAACGTATGCATCAACTGTTTTTTCATCTCGATCCTCGGTAGGAATTGAACCGTTGATCGGTGTTCTGGACAGCCACGACGTAATCAGTTCCTCAATCGTAGGTTCCATCGATATTGCATCGAGCGTTTCATACGCTTCATCACTGATCTTGCCTTCCATGTGGAGTTTTTTCATGTGCGCCATGGGGTCCATATCGGAAACTCTTGATTCCTGTTTGAGACCAAGACGCATTTCCATAGCGCGCATTTGCCACGATTCAAATCCAGAAGATGTACCTAAACGACCTCGAAAAGCAAGAAATCCTTGCGGGCTCAACGTTTCCATGACCTTCCACTGATTGGACAAGAGTCGAAAAATCTCAATCACACGCTCCAAATGATGAACCATTTGCGGCAATTGCACCTCTTCTACGGATTCCTGAACGAGGTATCCATGCACTGCGTCAAGTTCTGCACGGACTTGTTTGAACCACAATTCAAAGGCTTGGTGAGTGATGATAAAATGCAACTCGTCGTTGGACGGTCCGGGACTGTGGCCTTCCGGACCGGATTGCAATTGAAGCAATTCATCGAGACGTAGATAACCAGAATAGGTCATTCGATTTGCTGGGGTGTCTGAACCTGCCATGTTCCCTGATGGAGATTTAGCATTTGAACTCTTCACATGATATTGACAATTTTGAAACTGCTGATATCGGTGGAAGCATAACAGTCATAGAGTGCATACGAAACCCCTCGACATGGGCGTAGACCACTCCACACTCCTGTCTTGGCTTGCGGACTACGATAAGGACAACATTACAATCGGTGTTGTCGCGTCTCACTCATCGCTTCAAATCCTGCATGGAGCTCGCATGGAAGGCTTCCGTACCCTCGGAATTGCTGTCGGAGAAAACCGTCGACGTTTCTACAAAGCGTTCCCCGGTGCTGAGCCTGACGAGTGGTTGATGCTGGATGATTATCGTGAAATGCTCGATCATGCGGAATGGCTTCGCAGTAAGAACGTCGTGATGGTCCCTCACGGGTCTCTTGTTGAATACCTCGGAAGCGAGAATTTCCGAAATTTAGAAGTCCCAACCTTTGGAAATCGAGGGATTCTCCGATGGGAAAGCAGTCGTGCGAAGCAACGGGATTGGTTGATTGCTGGTGGATGTACCATGCCAAAAGTGCTTGAAGACCCTCACGACATCGATGGACCGGTCATCGTCAAGTATGCTGGTGCGAAAGGAGGACGCGGTTATTTCATCGCCCGAGACTATCGAGATTTTCGACGAAACGTCGACATTGAAGAGGAATTCACCATCCAAGAGTACGTCCTTGGCTGCCGTTACTATCTCCACTTCTTCTTCGATCCACTTGCAAGCGATGGTTATCAGGTGCAAGGTCGTGGAAAATACGCTGGAAAGAATCTCGGACGACTTGAATTGCTTTCCATGGATCGTCGAGATGAGGCCAACGTTGACGAATTCTACAAACTTGGTTCCTTGCGAGAACTACGAGAGTCCGGAATGGAACCCTCGTTTGTCGTCACCGGTAATCAGCCGGTCGTGATTCGGGAATCGTTGTTGCCTCGAGCTTTCGAAATGGCAGAAGGAACCGTCGCTGCTTCTTTCGGACTGGAGGAAGATTCTCGCGGTATGATTGGGCCGTTTTGTTTGGAGACGATTGTCACAGATTCACTTGAATTCAAAGTGTTTGAGATCAGTGCTCGTATCGTCGCAGGGTCAAATCCATTCGTTGGCGGTTCTCCTTACTCGGACATTAATGAGACGCGCATGTCAACAGGTCGACGCATCGCACGAAGCGTACGCAACGCATTGAACGACGACAGGTTGGAAGACATTCTCTCCTAAGCATCAATCCAGACTTGGCGCTGGTGGAACCCCTGAACCATCATCCTCAGGTAAATCTGCAATTTCACTTTCAATCTCATCAACGAGGTCGCCAAACTCAACCTGCTTTGGTGTTGCCTCATCAGCAATGATTTGGGAGGCTGAGATTTCACCGCTTTCGGCTCGTCGCACTTGCTCTTCCAAATCCCTCTTGATCCGCTCTCGTTCTTCCATTGTCGGTACATTAAACGTACAGACAAGTTGAATCTCTTCCCCAAAGGTGAGTTCGCCGCCATACTCCATTAAGTCACCATAGGCGTTGGCAATGACCTGGAATTTTGTGGGGTCTTTTGAACGGCGCTTCTTGTGCTTTTTGTAATAGTGGACAAACACCTGGTAGGTTCCTGCAGGTGCTTCACCTTCGGGCCACACAACGTTTTCAACTGGTTTCCGAGAGTCGGGGCGAACGTTTGCATCGACATCGAGTTCACCGTTACATGCCGATTTTCTGTTTCCACCATGGATGCGTTCCCCTGATGGACAAACAACGTGAAGGTCGAGGTCGTTGTAATTGTTCCACATCAGTGAAACTTGAACATCCGATGAGCGGGCGCCTTCTCGCTCGAGGCGAGCACGCAGTTCTTCCAATGCCCGGGATGCTGCTTCTCGTCGCTCTAGGGCTTCTTTTTCTTGTGCTGCACGAATTTCTGCGAGTCGTTGTTCCTCCGCAGCAGCAAGTTCGGCCTGTCGTGCAGCTTCCTCAGCATCACGTTCTGCTTGAGCAGCAGCGTCACGTTCAGCATTAAGTCGGGCCTCTTCTGCAGCCTTTTCTGCAGCGACTCGATCACGCTCTGCCTGTTCTTCCTGTTCTTTTTTGAGTCGTTCTTGCTGCTCTGCGAGTGCCGCTTCTTCTTCCTCAAGACGGCGGCGCTCCTCTTCCTCGCTACGGCGAGCCCATTCTTCATCTCGCAAGCGACGGCGCTCAAGCATCTCTTCTTCGGACTCTTCCTCGTCATCGAGAGCAGGTTCTTCTTCTGTTTCTGGCGGAGGTGTTTCCACCACGGGTTCCTCTGCTACCGCAACTGGTTGCGGTTCTTGCTGGATGAGGGTTATGCTGCCACCGGATAAATTCCTACGACGGCGCTCTGCTTCAATCATCAACAGCTTTCGCTCAAATTCGGAACGTGCACTGGAAAAGCTTGACCCTTTTACAGGTGCTCTTAATCCATCAGCAACCATACCCTGACGCACTTCGAGCGCTGCATCTCGACGAACCAAAATGAACCAGACACCTAAGACAAATCCTCCTCCGAGAATGCCTAGAACCAGAATTGAACCTGTGTCCATGTTCGTCGGAAAACCTACTGTGTCTTTTATCATTTGCTTGTTTAATTTCAAGATTGAACACATGCAAAGCATTGAATGTATCAAGCATCTCGTCATGACATGAACAAGTCCGAACGGCTTAATCGCCTCCTCCCGAACGGACGGGGAGTTTGGATTCCTATTGATCACGGCATGTCGGATTTTCCAACCGCGGGCCTTGAGGACACCGAGTATCTGATACGGGAGTTGACGGATGCGGGTGTAAATGCAATCATTGCACACAAGGGAGTTGTAAGTCACTACCACCATCTGTGCGATGGAACCAACACGAGTATGGTAATTCACTTTTCAGCATCAACTCGACATGGCGGTCTTGATGCAGATCGTAAAGTCGCAGTTGGCCAAGCATCCGAAGTCGAATCAAGAGGCGGTGCGGCTGCATCAGCTCAAATCAACATTGGCTCCGATGGTGAGGCAACGATGTTGGAAGCAATGGGGAAATTAACCACAGAGTGTCACCAGCGTGATTTGCCTGTGCTGGGCATGGTCTACGCACGCGGGCCAAATCTGCAGGTCGGCGGCGACGAGACCAACGGAGTTGCGCATGCTGCACGAATTGCTTTTGAAATTGGTTGTGACGTAGGAAAAACCACCTGGACCGGTGATGAGAAGACGTTTGCTCGAGTGACATCTGGTGTTCCAATTCCATTGTTGGTCGCTGGAGGCCCCAAATCGGACACACGTTCAATGCTTGCTATGGTCAAAATGGCGATGAACAACGGTGCTGCAGGAGTCTGCATGGGTCGCCAAGTTTTCGCCCACGAATCACCAAAATCTGTCGCAAAGGCACTAATGATGATTGTTCATGACGAAGCATCTGTTGATGATGCAATGACGGAAAATGGCCTGCTGTGAGGTAATTTAATGGAAGTCTGGCTCGAATCATCCCAAAAAATTGGGAACAAAGGGATCGATGCTGTATTTTCGCTCGATGCCGAAAACGGGATCTCTGTTCGGGATGGTTGCTTGTATCGAGATGGGGTTCAAATTGGTGGCCACATTCACATCGACTCTGAATCCGCACAATCTCAAGCACGAAGCCTCGCAGGTAGTGTTGAGTGGATTCTTTTGACGTTCGAAGATTGGTCAATGATTCCAATTGAGAATGTTTTAGCCGCAACTGAATCGACGCCAACCAAAGTAGCAGCACAAATTGTTCAACCAATTCAAGCACAAGGGGCAGCCTTTGCACTCGACATTGGTGTCGATGCATTGTTGTGCACAAACAACTGTCTTGAAGCGGCATTGGTTGCAAAGTCGCTTCGCTTAGAGCAAGTTACTGAATCACCGTCAATGGTTTCCACGAAAAAAGAATCACTGCAGCTTACCACCATGACCATTACCGCTGTACAAGAAGGACACTCTGGCGACCGAGTATGCATTGACTTGTTGTCCATGTTGGAGGAAGGAGAGGGCATGTTGGTTGGTTCAACCGCTCGCTCATATATCCTTATTCACGGTGAAACGATTCAATCAAAATACGTACCAACACGGCCTTTCCGAATCAATGCAGGTAGCGTTGAGGCATACACAATCTTAGCAGATGGCTCCACGAAATACCTTTGCGAATTGAAGTCTGGCGATGAAATCCTAATCGTTGGAAGTGATGGTGCAACGCGTGCAGCAACCGTGGGCAGAATGAAAATCGAATACCGTCCTTTCATTCTATTGAGATTTAAGGATGAAAATACTAATGAAGGACATGTGTTCATTCAGCAAGCGGAGACGGTTCGCTTGGTTTTGAACGATAATGCAGCCTGTTCTGTGACAAATCTATCGGTTGGCGATTGCATTCTCGGGAGCACGCTCTCAACAACCCGTCATGTCGGACAAAGCATCTCTGCTCCGTCTAAGGAGCGTTGAATTATGGCAGTACTGGGAGAGGGAAGGGCGCATGGTGCATGCAGTCTACTCCATGCAGCAGGTACTGGATACGGTGCTAGCATGGCGCTCGATTTACCGATAATGGTTCGCCTACTCGATCGAAAAAGCAAACTCGAACTTCATGATGAGGATGGTCTGCTCTCTCAGGTCGTCGAAGCATGGAAAGCTGCAGGATATGATTTGCCAATGGATGAGGAAAATCTGCACTGGGCTGTTCAGTCAAAGATACCGCAACGTCAAGGACTAAAATCCTCATCAGCATTGTGTGTTGCAGCAATTCGGGCTCTTTGTGATTCAATGGAAATGTCGCTTGAACTGCATCAACTCGTCGCCATAGCCGTGGATGCACAAGTTCGTGCTGAAATCACCTTGACGGGAAGCATCGACGACACGTGGGCTTGCGTTGCAGGAGGATGGAAACTCATCAACGCCAATGAACCCAATATTGACCAAGGGGTGTTGCTTGAGGGAGATGGACCCAGTAGGGATGAATGGAAGGTGCTGCTGATTTCTCGCGGACCTCGTGAAGTTCGGCCTTCCCTTGACGATTTTCTTCCTCATCAGCAACAATTTATTCAGGCTCTTAACGCTATACAGGATGGGAATGAACTGGTTGCTCTTACACTCAATGGTCGTGGCGTTACCGGAGCGACTAGGGATCACAAAGCGAGGATATTGGCAAACGACGCACTTGTTAACGGGGCACGTGCTGCTGGATTAAGCGGTTCTGGAACCGCTATTGTTATCGTGATTCCAATTCAATTAGAAGGAGTGATTCAGCGTATCAAAACGTGGTACAAAAACAAACATCCACAGATCAATGTGATTGAAACACGGTTCCTGAATCCTGAGCGAAACGAGTCTGAGGAGTAAGGCTCAAGTTCTTGAAGACGTGCTGTTTGGGATGAACGAGTGCAATGAAGATGCGCCTTGGTGAAAACCTGACCATGACACTCTTTGGAGAGAGTCATGGAAATCTCGTAGGGGCCTTGTTGGAAGGTGTTCCTGCGGGGCTTCAAATCGATGAAGAACGAATTGCTCAACGCATGTTGACCAGAAGACCCGGGGGTCATTTCGCCAGTAAACGCAAAGAGGACGATGCTGTTGAATTGCTCACAGGAATCCACAACGGTTTCACTACAGGACAACCAATTTTAATTCAAATACGGAACAAAGACGCAAGAGGAAAGGAATACAGTTTCATTCCGAACCACCCAAGGCCAGGACATCAGGATCTCCTCATGGCACTTCGAAGCGGTGGCTATGCCGATTTGCGTGGAGGGGGCTCTTCCTCTGCGCGACTAACTGCGGGAATTGTTGCCTCAGCAGCCATCGTCGAGCCTTTGTTGGGAGAAATACAAATCGATGCACATGTTGGTGCTGTTGGCGACATTGAGGCTGCTCGAATCGACAAATGTCCAGATGAGTGGGCCAACGAACTCTGCGAGCAACTCCGTTGCCGAGACCCAGACGTTGTCGAAGAGATGAAAGAGCGCATCAACACAGTTCGAAAAGAACTGAATTCGATTGGAAGTCGAGTCGATGTCCTTGTTTCGAACATTCCTCAAGGTGTGGGTGAACCGTGGTTTGATGGCCTTGAACCAGCGCTTGGACGGGCTTATCTTTCCATTCCTGCGGCACGTGCTGTTGCATTTGGAAGAGGTTTTGATGCCGCCCGAATGACTGGCATCGAGCACAACAATCCGTGGGGTGGCACACCGGATGAACCCATCCAAGAAGGTGTCCAACCCGATGGTAGCATCGCTGGACTTTCTTCTGGATCCAAACTCTTTGCTCAAATTGCCTTCAAGCCCCCATCCAGCATCGCAGCCTCACAAGTTACATTGGATTTAGAAGACGGTGAGAAAAAACCACTCACTGTGAAAGGACGGCATGATCCAGTACTAGGACCACGCGCTGTTAGCGTTGCACGGGCCATGACAACGCTCGTTCTATGCGATCTTCTCATGAGGAAACGTGATGCTTTGTGAGTGGTAAAGTCGTTCACAAATTTGGGGGATCTTGTCTACGAGAGCCTGTTGACATTCAGAAAATTGCAGAAGTCATTGAAGGTGAAGAACAAGCCATCCTCGTGGTATCTGCTCTGTGGGGTACCACCGATCGGTTGTACCGTGCCGCAAGGGATCCCGATTATGCAAGTCGGTTGGTGCAAGACCTGTCAAAACAACATCTCCGTTTCGCACCAGGGCTGGACACTTCCAGAAATGCGCATCTGTTTTCCATGGTTCTTCACAATCTCAAAGATGCGTTACGTCTCCTTGCGCAGAACCCTGAAGACCGCTCTGCATTGAACAATTTGCTTGCATCGGGTGAGCGACTGAGCGCGCTTGTTGTTGCACATCGGCTTCAACAGTATGGTTACGATGCCTACCCTCTAGGAGCTGAAGACATCGGAATCACGCTCGATGGGAATTATCAAGCAAACCATGTCGACATACAAGCTTCAAGCATTAAACTTGAGCCAAATACGCTTTACGGCACACCTGTTATTACGGGTTGGTTTGGCGAAGGACAGAACAAGGAAATCGCAATCCTAAGTAGAGGAGGGTCCGATCACTCTGCAACAGCCATCGCCAACCTCATCGACGCCGACCGTGTCGTCCTCTGGAAAGATGTCCCAGGTATCTTCACGCTCAATCCACGTTGGGGCGTGCGGTCCGAAACCATACCCTACCTGACTTATCAAGAGGCAATTGAATTGTCGTTGATGGATACACCGGTCCTACACCCATCGACCATTGAACCGTTAATCGAACCCAGCATCACTCTTGAAGTCCGTCACCTCTATCATGCAAAAGAAGAGAAAAACACCAAAATCGGACCTCCACGCACTGAAAAACAACTCAAAGCAATTGGTTGTTTACCGAATGTAATCAGCCTCGGATTTTCACATCACCATGTGGATTCTCATCAGCGTCAACTCGTCAAAATACTCGGTGATTTGGCACAAAATGATGTCCATTGGTGGGGCTTAGAATCAAGATTAGGCGATTCCCGCTTGATTGTTTCTCAACATGACATGCATCGGGCTGCATCCATCTTTGAGCGTTTTGACATCGAACCTCAACTCCACCACCACCTCGGACTGCTCTCGCTTATTGGCTGCGATGAGAGCGATGTCGATTCGATCAATGCTGCATTTGAAACAACCGAATTTGATTTGACTTGGCTCAATCAAACTTCGTCTGCTGCTCGCGTGGCGATTGATGGCGAAGACCTTGTTCAGGCATTACACATCTTGCATGATTTGATTCAAGAACGAAATCAATCTTTCATTCAGCAATAATCGTGAATTCACTCATCGCTTGCTTCTCGGCGCTTCTGTATGTATGCAGGAAGGTCCAATGCGAACAATCCTCCAACCACGAGGAAGACGAACAAGGTTCCAAGGGCTACACCATACACTGACCCAAGCTCAACGGACTCACGAAGCCGAGTTGCCGTGTCTTCCGAGAGTATTCCTACAATCCATGGCAAAATTGTGTTTGCTGAAAGAACCAATGTTGCGAGAACTGTTGCAATGATCGGATTAATGATCAAAGAACGGTGATATTTACCAACGATTTTCTTAGGATTCATGACATAAACCTCATTGGTACGAATGCTAGTATCCAGCATTGAATAACGGAGAACGCCGTTTGACAATTCAAAATACATGATGAGAAGAACGGAATAAATCACGACCAATGAAGCAAGCACGGTGGGGCTATCAGCGAGTCCAAACAGATCGTTTACACTCGTTTTCGATGATGCGAAACGCATGATTGCCAAAATGAACAGGAGGTAGGAGCCCAGCATATAGCGAGCGTCCCTTTGGTAAGCACCCCAGAATCCAAGACCCGTTGCGCCAACGATAATTCCTATTTGGAACAGCAGTGCGAGATCTGCACTACCAAGCAAGAGGAACCAAATGGTGCCTTCTGGTGGTGAAATGATGTAGGTGAGGAGTGCAAGACCGATGAGAATGACGTAAACTCCAAGCTGCATGTTCTGAACGAACTTGTCCGGCGGAAGAAACTTCATTTTTGGAACGATTGGACCGCCGATTAAACTTTCAATGAAGGAAGGCATTTCCAATTCAGGTATCGCCTCTTTAGGGATTTCCGAACCAATTCCCATTTGTCCAGCAATCTTCTTGCGGCTTGGAGCAGAAGACCGAACAACCTTTCCATCGTAGAGATGGCTTGTGTCCGAAGTTGTCTTTCGCATGGTCATTGTCAATTCACCTCAAAATCCTCTTGCACCTGCAAGCGCAGTTGAAAGCAACATATCCGGCTCCCAATCCATGATGTTCACGCCAAGTCCACGCAGTTCCCCGATCAAAACATCGCGTTCCGTCTTCATGACCTCATACCCTGTTCGATCGAGGCGTTTCGCATCAAATTCAAACTCGAGCGAAGATGGAGAGAGTACGGTAACATCGAAGTCACGAGCCCTGAAGTCTCTCAATGCGTTGACAATTGTTGGATCGTCCTCAAGATTCGACAGGAAGATGATTGGGCTGCCCTTGTTGATGTGCGGTAGAATTCGGTTGACAACAACTTGCAGAGGTATGTTTCCACGAGCAACAGCCCCTGCCAATTTGGTTAGGATAACGTAAAGCTGTTTCTTGCCCGTGTCGCGGTCGACACTCACGACTTCATCACCATAAACGACGACGCCGACAGAATCTCGACGACCTAGGAAGTACTTTGCAAGGGATGCGGCTGCACGAGTGGAATAGACCAATGCATTTCGACTAACTGGGCCCGTTTCACTCACCGCTCTTGAATCGATGATGATGATGACATCGGAAACAGCGTCCCGCTCTCGCT
The DNA here is from genome assembly GCA_002726845.1 of Methanobacteriota archaeon. GTDB lineage: Archaea > Thermoplasmatota > Poseidoniia > Poseidoniales > Poseidoniaceae > MGIIa-L2. Next base: position 10,676 of record PBSP01000019.1, read on the forward strand.
CATTGACCATCAATTTTCCAGAGCGCGCATAAGCATTCCAATTGATTGCTCGGAAGGAGTCGCCGTCAAAATACTCTCGAAGCGAATAAAATTCCGAACCAGGACCTGGTTGTCTGATGTTGACTGCCCCCGTGAAGATTTTTGGTACACGGGATTTAACGAAGGTCTCTTTGAGGTCTTCCATTTTCGGGAACACAAGGAAATCATTGTAGACATGCATTTCTTTTTCCTTGTGAAACAATCCAAACGGGTCTTGGACACGGACCGCCACTGGACCCACACTGTAGAAGCCGCGCAACGGACACTCAAGCGTGTACTCGATGTAGGTTTCCCGACGTGGACCCAGTTCCATCAGAATGTAGTTTGAGCCTTCTTTGATTCGCATGACTTCAGGAACTCGGTCTCGAACCTCGAGAATTTTTGCAAGTCCAGAGTTGTTCTGCATCCGTAACGTAACGGTGAGTTCTCCGTCCTCAAAGATTCGCGCCCCTGAGAGTTTGCGCATAGCAAGGACACTGCCTAAGGCAACGCCTTCTTCACCCATCCACTCTTCGGCTCGTCGTCCGCTGGAAGCAACGTCAGCATGGCCACCAAAAAGGGCAGCCCACGTCAAGAACACAAAGATGACCACTGCGATTGTGACCAACTGTGAGTTTCTTAGCGTGAGACCAAGGAGGTACATGGCAACCGCCATACTCCCCAGCATTGCTGATTTACGACTCCACATCCGAGAACACCTCTAGTCAAGTATGATTTAACGATCTCAAACGGTAGGTACTGGAACTTCTCGTAGAATGCTTTGCATAACTTCGCCAGCCTCAAGACCTTTAATTTGGTGCTCTGGCTTGAGAATCATTCTGTGTGCAATTGCAAGTTCTGCGATTGATTTCACATCATCAGGCGTTACGAAGTCACGACCTCGCATTGCGGCTGCGGCACGAGAGGTCTTGAGCAACGCTTGAGAACCACGAGGCGAAGAACCGACAAGAACGCGAGGATCTTCACGCGTTCGAGCAACTACTTCGACCATGTACATACGAATGGCAGGATCGACATAGATGTCTTCACAGGCTTGTTGCATTGCGATAACACGCTGCGGGTCGGTGATAACGTCAACATCGACTGCGTCCTTTCCACGTGTGATACGTCGAGCAAGGATTTCATCTTCATCAGCACGGTCTGGGTAACCAACACTCATCTTGAACATGAAACGGTCAAGTTGAGCTTCTGGAAGCGGGTATGTACCCTCTTGTTCGACCGGGTTTTGAGTCGCCATAACAATGAACGGTGCAGGGAGTTTGTGAGTGACGGTACCGATTGTCACTTGCTTCTCTTGCATAGCTTCAAGCAATGCTGCTTGTGTCTTTGGCGGAGCACGGTTGATCTCGTCAGCGAGGAGTAGGTTGCAGAACAATGGTCCTGGCTTGAATGTAAATTCACCTTTCTTTGCGTCATAGATGTTGGTACCTGTGATGTCAGCCGGTAGCAAGTCAGGCGTGAATTGTACACGCTTAAAGTCACAACCGAGTGCATCAGCGAACGTGTTGGTCATCAAGGTCTTTGCCAATCCAGGGTAATCCTCAAACAAGAGGTTTCCGTTGGAAAGGATGTTGATGAGCACGTTATCGATGACGTGGCTCTTACCGATGATGACTTTCTGGACTTCGGCACTGATCGCTTGTGCGATGGCGCCAACGGCGGAAAGTCGCTCTCGGACTTCAGGGGTGCTTTGGTGCTTCGGCTTGGCCGGAGCGGCCGGTGCTGCAGGTGCGGCAGGCGCCACTGGGGCTGCTGGTGCTACCGGAGCGGCTGGTGCCGCTGGTGCTGCAGGCGCAGGTGGTGCTGGTGCCGCTGGCGCTGCTGGCGCTGGCGCGGGCGGGGCTGCTGGTGGTGCGGGGGGTTGCATGTCATTTTCCTCCTATTTTCTTCAGTTTCCCCAACGACGAATAATCGGTATAATGTTCCGAAGTTCTTCGTTGGAATATGATCGTGCTGAACTTACCAGTTCAACAAGGCGTGGGTCACGAACCATCTGCATGATTTCTGCAGGGGTTTTGCGGGCAAACTCGTCCCGCGTGAGGTCATTAAACTGCCGAACCTTTGAGAGGAATGCCTCTCGGACTCGGACTTGGTACAGCGATGAATCAACTTTTGTTGGACGTTCTCTGAATCGAGTGAGATCGAAAACATGTCTCCAATTCTCTTTTTCAGGTACGACCATAATCGCTATTGCAAGAAGTGCAAAGAGATTGAGAATGATGAGCCACTTTAGGTAAACATCACTCGTCAACAAGACAACTGCACCAATGGCTTCAGTGAACGGCTGAGTTGCAATGCTCGAAACGTGACGGCTCTCATCAAACACGACATTGAATTCATCAACATTGCGCGTGATTGTGGACGACAATTCATCGTTGTCAAATTCCATCATGTCACGTATCAAGGCACGGAAGAACAGTTCGTTTCCTTGCCATGTAGTATCACCCCGAGATGACGACAAACCGTCAGGATCGGTGGACCAGCAGGTGTGACCGTTTTGGATGTAAATTTCGCCGCACTGCTGCTTTCCGGTGAGATCTGCATCAGCTCGATTCCACAAATGGTTTGCAAAGACCGAATGGTCTGAAACGAACACGATGCTGCCCGTTACCGAAACTTCACCCAGTGTGTTTGATCCAGACATTCTATCGTATGTGTTTATGCCCGGATAATCGATTCGGACGATTAAATCCGTTTTCCCAGTCTTGGGGTTGTTGGCGCTGTTGATGTCAAAGTTACCACCTGTTGCTACAAAAGCTTGATCGCTTGCGGATGCAAGAACGCTTACTTGTCTTGAATCATCCTCCAGGTCAAGAACCTGTATCGCGGTTGGCGCATGGAAGAGTACAGGCATACGACAATTGTCAACAGCATCAGAGTTGACCGCTGCTTCAGTACAAGGTGTGCGAAGTGAAGGTTCGTCCATCAAATCGAGGTCTTGGTTGACCGAGGCTACGGACCATAACTTGGTTTCCTGCGGAGGCATGCGTACCTCACTTTGATCGGTTACTTCATAGAACCATTTTCGGTCAGAGACGGGAGCATCAAAATAATTTACACCAAATTCTTCACCAACACGCTTTGCGTTGGTTGAGTTGGCAGCAAGGATTACTTTTCCTCCCTTTTCGGTAACGAAATCATGAATGGCTTGAGCTTCTGCAGCATCAAACGGTTTTTCTGGTGCTGCTATAACAAGCATGGTTCGATGTGGATCTTGCCAATCGTTGACAAGCATCGGAGTTGACATAGTGTTGTAAATCGAATAACCCTCACCTTCTTTTCCTTCCCCTAGGGAATCGCGCATCTTCGAAAGTTGTTGATACTGGAAATCTCCTTCAGCATCTCGGACATATGGCGAGAACACCGTTTCTTTCGAGGATGAGGCTGCAATGATGAGTGTGGTTGAAAGAAGAATTGAGACCACAAGTCCAATCATAAGTTTCTTTTCGACAGAGAGTTTTGTTTTCCCTGTCTCTACCATAATTTCACCTCATTCTGCGGCAAGCGCAGTATGTTCTTTTCATCGGAATCAAGATACACACATAATGATTCTCCCTTGACGTTTAGAGGAATTTTGTCCAAAGACCCCTGCATGCTTCAGGCTCTAATCAGCCAACATCGAGGCGATTACGACGGAGAAAGGCAACGATTCCCAACAAAACAAACACACTTTGTGAACCAAGGGTTGGTAGGGCCGAGGAACCGTCCGAATCGGACTCGGAATTGGATGCACTCGACCCCGTATCTCCTGCATCCGAAGACTGACCACCTCCTGCCTCATCAATAGCGATTTCAAACACTGTGCTGCGTTCCAATCCGTTTCCTTCCGAGGTGACGATGATCATCACTTCGCATGTCCTCGAAGAATGGGCAGATGACGGAGCGATTCGAAATCTGACCTCTGCTGGTGGATTGTCATCAACCCCAGTTGGTTGGATTTGAGTGTTTTCGCCTTCCTCAAAGCCATCCACATCCAAGAGAGGGCATCCACGGACTTCCGCTTCTATTTTGCTTGCAGCATCCACGCTGTTGCCCATGTTTTTCAGAAGCAGCGTCTCTTCAACCCAAGTTCCAGCATCGACGGAACTAACCACCAGATTCACCTCTGGTAAGAGATTATGATGCCTTGGAATGTTCAGGTCTGCATCAATTTCTTTCGGAGAAACAGGAGCACCTGCGGCACTTTCCTCAGCAGTTACACGAATTGATATTTTATCGCTTGGAGAATGGGCTCGTACATCATCTCCATTTGAGGTGGTCAACGCAATTGAAAACGTCTCGTTTGATTGTGCGTTTACGGTAATGGACTCTTCAAATGAGGCATCTATAAACGCAACATCATCTTCAAATTCGACGCTTATTGAAAGACTGAGGTCGTTGACTCGCGGATTGTCAACGTAAAACACCAATGTGTCCTCTATCTTCCACTTTTCACCATCAAGAGCAAGATCATAACTTGGCTCAACCTCAGAGTCCCAACCAAATTCCCACTCATTGTTTGAGGGAAATTGTGCTGAGTGAGCAGGCAGCACTGCCAAAGCCAGGAGTGTCACCAAAAAAAAACTGTTTTTCTTCATTCCGCATCCCCTATGATCTCTTGAAGGCATCGTTTTGCAAGGACTTTGACCATTGATTTTCGATACCTTGGCGGAAGCGCCGTGTTGTTGACCGGTTTTATGGATTTCATCATAGCATTCGAGAGTTGAAGGATTTTGTCCGTAGAAAAACCACCGTCGAGCTTGTCAATTTCTTGTTGATGCAAGCGAGGTATGGACTCAAGCGCAGTTGAAGCAATGCGAAGCGATGAGATATCGCCTTCAATCCAAGATGCTGCTACACCTGCTTCGGGAAAATCCCACGATTCTCGTACTCGGAGTTTCTTGTAGGATCCTACTCTGTTCTCAACGCCTTCAGGGAATGTGACTTTGAGGATGAACTCACCTTCTTCAAGCACGTTGCGAGTGATGCCATCAAGTTGAAAGAACTCCTCCACAGGAATTTGGCGTTCTCCGTTCGGACCAATGATGTGGAGGAGCCCTTCAAGGACCATCAAGGACGGTGCGACATCGCCTTGGTAGGTCGCAACACAGAGTGTGTTCTGATTTGGAATGACGCGACAATCCGAACCCGTCCCACAATCTTCTTTGTGACACCAATCAATGGAACGACGCCAATCCTCGCTTTGATTGAACCAAAAACAGCGCGTATCAAGACATATATTTCCGCCAAGCGTGGCATTGTTACGAATCAAGGATGAGGCAACCTTACCGGCTGCCTGAGCGATGAGTGGGTGCACATCACTCGATGAGGCAATGGAACCGAGTCGGGCCATCGCTCCTATTTCGTGCATCGAAATCGTGTCAATGCCTTGAACACGTGCTAGAGAAATGACGTGTTGTTTGACATTGATGTGCCATTTGTAATTTGGCAACAAATCCGTTCCTCCAGCAACCCAATCAAAGGATTCTTTGGCTTCAATGAAGCCCGCAGCCAGTTCACAGGCCTCTTCGATGGTTGAGGGATGGTGCAGGTGGAACGGAGGCATCAACATCACTTGTCACCTCCCATTTGCCGTTGTTCTTTTTTCAACCAGGCTTTGCCTGCCAAACCGAGTTCTGCCAATTGTTCAGGAACGGGTTCAACCGCTGATTTCCAGCCTTCTACTTGATCTTCAAGCGGTTGGTCTGGATCGAAGCCAAACAAGACTCCATTCACATACGCACTTGTATCCTCACTGCGCTGTCGGCGGCGATCTCGTTCTCTGTGTTGGGTTCCTCGCTCAACAAGCGTCTGTTGGAGCAGGCTGTGTTCAAGTCGTGGAGATGGTAATTCGGTTGCTTCGATACCGCCGAGTGACCTCGTCTTCGATGAGATTGCTTTCCATACCACATCCATTGAAAGGGGCAACGTTCGAATGCGAACCCCAATCGCATCGTAAACTGCGTTTACAACGGCAGGGAGGATGGGTAAAAGCGGCCCTTCTCCTGCTTCTTTTGCACCAAACGGTCCCTCAGGATCGGAGGACTCGATAATAATCGGCGTCACATGCGGCATTTCATGGACCGACGGAATTTTGTATTCCAAAAGATTTGGATTTTGCAAATGGCCTGTTCTTCCATAGACCATCTTTTCAGAGAGGACTTGCCCAAGCCCCATGTGGCACGATCCAATAATCTGCCCCTCCACAGCAAGTGGATTCAAGGCCTTACCACAATCATGAGCAGCCCAGACATTGGTACAGGAAACCAACCCCGTCTCGACATCGACATCGACCTCAGCGACGTAGGCTGAGAAGGAATATGCCGGCGCCAATCCAGCAGCAGCGCCCTTGTGTACACCACCCATTGGCGGCGAACGGTAGGCTCCGCTCGAAATCAATGAACCCTTGTCTTCTTGTGCCTTGTGAAGTGCTTCGAGATAGGACACTCCAACCGCTGGGTCGTGCTTGTAGTAGATTCTTCTGTCGTTCAAGACCAAAACATCGGGATGGTAACCCAACATCTCCCAAGCAGCATTGAGCAATTTTTCTCGGATATCGAGTGCCGCACGAATCGCAGCATTCGCGTTCATGAACGTGACGCGACTTGAATACGAACCCAAGTCGACTGGACTGGTATCGCTTTCATGAGAACGCACGTGAATCATTTCAATGGGTAATGCCAGTACCTCGGAGACGACCTGTGCAACCGCTGTGGTCGAACCTTGCCCGATGTCTGCTGCACCGGTATGGACTGTGACCCCTCCGTCCATGTCGATTTGGATGTGTACTGTTGCATGTGGAAATCGGTTTGGATCCCAGTGAATCGGTAGACCTGAACCTGAAATAAAGAATCCACAGCCGATTCCTATGCCTTTACCAAGCGGTAATTGACGGAATTTTTTGTCCCAATCCGAGCCTTCACGAACGCGCTCTAGGGCTTGGCGCATTCCGTTGGACGTGATTCGAAAACCAGAAATTGTTCGGCTGTGTGGAGGCAAAAGATTTGCAAGACGAAGATCGATGGGGTCGACCTGCATTTGTTCGGCCATTTCATCAAGTCCAACCTCTACCGCACATCGAGTGTTCACAGCACCGTGTCCACGCATTGCTCCGCTTGCAGGTTTGTTGGTCCAAACTCGAGCGCCCGTGTAGTGAAACGAACCCAGTTCATATGGAGCGGTGGCAAGGACCCCGTTGTAGTAAGAAGTCACGTGTCCGAAAGAAGCAAACCCACCACCATCGATGAGTGCATCAATATCAAAACCTGAAATTCTGGCCTCATCGTCAGCTGTCATTTTGACCTCAATGTAACTTGGATGGCGGCCTCTGTTGATCCAATACACCTCTTCGCGACTGAAGGTGATACGGACAGGCCGACCTGCTTTACGGGAGAGGATAGCCGCACACATTTCGTGTGGGAACGGATCGGATTTTCCACCAAAACCGCCGCCCACAAAGGTACGAATGACATTGATTTGATGCATTGGTACTTCCAACACCGTCGAGAGGGCTCGATGTGCGTAATGAGGGACCTGCTGAGGAGTGTAGAGTTGAAGACGCCCGTTCGGATCCCAGTGAGCTACAACAGCATGGGGCTCAGTAAAACCGTGATGGACTCCTTCCATACGCCACTTTCCGTGCGAGGATGCGGTTGGGTCCGCAACAAGACTTCGATCTCCAAACTCCTGGAAAACACGTTTTTGCACGTTTGTTGTACCAACGTGATACTTCCCCCTCCAATGGATGGGTTCGTCCTGATCTTCCAGGCCTTTTCTTGGATCAAAGACCGGGTCGAGAACTTCCCACTCAATTTCGAACAGATTCAGCGCTTCCATTGCAGTTGCTTCATCAACTGCTGCAACACAAGCAACGAGATCACCAACATGGCGGACTTTTTCCACCGCCATGGCGTGCTCATCCTTTGTCACCGGTAAAACACCGAATGTGTTTGGAGCATCTGCACCCGTGGCAACAGCCAGAACACCAGGGAGTGCTTCCACTTTGGAAGTGTCAATCGATTTGATTTTGGCGTAGTGATACGGGGAGCGGAGAATCTTTCCAATGATTTCGTTTTGCAAGCGCACGTCATCGCCGTACCACGCTTGTCCCGTAACCTTCGCATACGAATCGACCAATGCACGGGGTTTCCCAACTTCCGTACCGGTTCGATAACGATCGTGAATATGGGAACCTGCGGGTTGTGGCTCTTTCCCTCCTACTGATTCTGGGATTGAATCGAGATCACGCGGCCCCATGTTTGGACGGGAACCACCAGAGCCTGGTGGAGGAAATTTTTGCTTACCAGCAACTCGCTTTCCGTCCTTGCGCGTTTCTCCTGACGAGGCCCCTGGTTGTTGACGATACCCTCCCGCCATGAACTTCACCTCGCATGACCTGGTGGCATTGACGGTTCTTCTGGCCCCATTGGGTGGGGATTCGGGTGCGGATTACTCGCAGGAGCTAAAGCAGGTGCTTCACCTCGTTTGATGGCTGCAGCGGCCTCAATCGAATCAATGATTTGCTGATAACCCGTACACCTGCAAAGATTCCCCTCGATGGCACAGGATATTTCGTTTCTGCTGGGATTTTTATTCACTGTAAGAAGCGCTTCAGCACTCATTAGAAATCCCGGTGTGCAAAATCCACATTGCGAACCGCCATGTGTTGCAAAACAGGTTTGAATTGGCGCAAGGTGTGCACCTTCAGCAAGCCCCTCAACCGTAGTGATGTTTTGACCTTGAACTTGACCTGCCAAGCAGAGGCAAGAGAGGCGAGGCTCTCCGTCGATCAGAACTGCACAACATCCACAAGTCCCTAAATCGCATCCACGCTTAACACCCAACATTCCAACTTCATCGCGAAGAACATCAAGCAGAATCGCATTGGATGGTGCGATTGCTTGCTTCATTTGACCGTTGACGACTGCAGACCAAATCGTATGTGCTGCAGGAGGGGTCATCTTGACGTATTCTTCACCCACCACAAGACTCGCCCATCCCTGATTTGAAGGCTCCTTAGATGTATTTAGCGTTTTATTGATTTAGAACGGTTATGACCCTTCATCTATAAACGGATTTTCGATAATATCAGCATCCACAACGTCATCGACCTCTGAATCGAGCAAAGCCCTCAGATCCTTCCCAGCGAGCGTACCCTCTTCTTTGTTTGATATGGTGGATATTATCAGAAGTGCCACCAAGAACACCACTATACCTGCAATGGAAATCCCGATCAGTGCATTCGTCGAGATTCCGTCAGATGCGGTAGTGCCCAGTGGGATTGTGCTGTTGTCCATGACCATGACTTCTACGGTCATGAGCGGTGATGCCGTGTATACGTTGTCTACGAATTGTATCGCTCGCAGCGAGATGGTATGATTGTCCAAAACGTCGACTCCTGGAATCGTTTCAAGTTTCTTGTTGATGTCCGTAAGCAACAACTCTCCCGTTGAATCACCTTGTCGGAAATTTACAATATCCGCCCATGTGTCATTGAGGTGATTTGTGGTCCATTGTGCATTGAATAAGCCCTGACTTGCTTCGAATTCGATGGAATCGCCTCGCATCAAATGAATACGGTTGTCGAGAGTCGCTGGCGTTGTGACTGTCAGGTTGAGGTCTTTGTTGAAGGTATACTCGAGCTCGGCAGCCCACATGAGTGCGTCAAGGGCTCGGATCTCTCCGTGACCGTAGACGTTGTTTTGTCGGTTTTTCGGAATCAAGTCTTCTGCGCACGGTTCATTTGCAAACATGTAATGGCATTGCCGATAGGTTGCGGATTCCTGCATAATGTTTCGTAATTCCAAAGGTCGTAATTTCGGATTGGATTGCAACATTAGGGCTGCGACACCGGCAGCACCAGGAGTGGCCATACTCGTTCCGCTGAAGGCAACATAGCCGTCTCCTGTGTTGTGAGCAACCGACATAACGTCAGAGCCCACAAAGGCGAAATTGGGTTTTATGCGACCTTCTTCGGTTGGTCCTTGGCTACTGTAAACTGCAATAGCAGAATCCTTGTCGAGTGCGCCGACTGTTATCGCATCTTCTGAACTGCCTGGTGTGCCGATTTGGCCGGATACACCGTTGTTACCTGCTGCAATGAAAAGCGCAATACCGTTTTCCACCATCGTGTTTGCATAACGGTTCACACTGTCTTCTTCTGATGAGGTCCACTCAATTGCGCCAGGACCACCAAGACTCATCGATGCAACACGAATGTTGAATTGATGACGCTTCTCAACCGTCCACTCCATCCCTGCCATCACTGTGGCAAAAGAACCGCTTCCACCAGCATCGAGGACTTTCACTCCAACTAGGGAGGCTTGCGGAGCCATTCCTGGGTGGTCGTAATTTGGAGCCCCGGTTCCAGCAGTTGTACCTGCACAATGAGAGCCGTGGCCTTGATCGTCATAAGGGAACACCTCGGTACCGTTTCTCAGCGAAGGATTGTTGACGGGGTCATAGAAACCAATGATTTTCGGGTCATGCGTGGCTGGGTCGTCGTCTTGATCGTCAAGACCCGAATGGTTACCGTCAATTCCAGTGTCAATGATTGCAACTGTCGTGCCTGAACCGTCGTAACCTGTTTCAACCCAAGCAGTGTCAACACCGTGAAGCACTGCAGCATCACCGTTTGTAACGGTGAGAATACCATCAAGCTCAATCATGACTACACCAGGTAGTTTGGAAGCTTCCAGTATGTGTTCAACAGGCACACGTCCTGCAAGAGCATCGATGCCTTTGAGAGTCCATTGGTGGCGGTAGTCGACGTTCTCTTCCAACATTTGAATCTCAGCATCACCCGGTGTAAACGAAAAATCGATGATTAGCGGAAGAGTGTTTTCATCATCAAGGAACAGTGGATGTTTTTGATGTACTTCTACCATATCACCGATTCCGTTGTCGTTTCGATCAACGGTCGTATCAACCCACCATCCTTCTTCTGCGGGTTCCTGGTCGGATTCGACAGGCACTGTAGCGAAAACAGTAGGTAAGATAAACATCGCCAAACAGAGGATTGTTAGTACAAAAGTTGGCTTCTTCAAGCGGCTCATAGGCATGCGAACAAATACTAGGGTTTGAACTCTTTCAATCCGGGTGTAAATTTCCTCCCCTAAAATGATACCAAAAACCCAAATGCTGGGTGTTATTTTATATTGGAATCCTAGTATGGTCAATCGATTCAAATGCCCGCACCAAAGAGGAAGGTCAGACAAACGGTATCGATAGCCAAAGACGCCATTTTCGCCAAAGAGGACGAAGAAATTCCATTCGAGCCCATCATAGTCAGAGCACCGGGAGATACCAAGGGAGATTCTCTTGAACGCTTTGCGGAAATCATCATGTTTGGTGTGGCGATGATTGCGATTTGGTCAGGCCTCATCGGAATCGCATATTCTGAAGGTGGAGAAGAGCGGTACATTATTCTCTTCATCGGTGGCCTTATTTCTTCCGCTATTGCCCTTTTCATGGTCGAATTGCAAGCCAAAAAGAACGACTACCATCTCATGATTTCACAAAATTATCTCCTCGGTCTTGCGTTCTTTTTCATGGCTGTTGGGACCCTTTGGGGTATTCGCTATCTAGGCGGTTATTTTTCTCTCCAGGAAATTGGAGGTCTGGATTTTATGGGCAGCAACACTGGAAATGAGTTCACGCCAGGCCCGAACATGATTTACGCTCAAGCCTCGGGTGCGGTCGCTATGTGGTTCATTCACCGACGATTACTTGATCGCTACAAAGGCAATACAACCTTTGGATGGGCTGTTGCAACCTACATACCGCTCGCACTGGTGCTTGTTGGAGTCGGAAGATGGATTGAGTATACCAACCATGAGGTCTCTTACGAACTGGGAATATCGATTGTCAGTCTTTGTGGTCTTTCGATGTACAGTGCATTAATGTCGAACAAATCGATCAATTTTGCTGTCGTCAGTGTCGTATCGGGTATAATTCCACTCGTGTATGAAATCCTCAACGAAAATGCTCCTGCCGGAGGAGAAGGTGGCGCGCTCTCTCTCTTGGTTTACATCGTCATCATTCAAGGCTCTCTCGCTGGCAACGAACGCATAAAACAAAGCCTAGCAGAGAAAATGTCGTTTTTCATGATCGGTACTGTCGTGCTTTCGATGTTCGTCGCAAGTGTCGCGCAATTAAATCTCATCCTTGGACCCTTCAAGCCGGCTTCGCTGAGTGGAGACGCCGCATCTCTGGTAACGCTTCCAGTAGCGTTGTGGATTACTGTTCTATGTGCCTACTTCCCCGCGACTCACAAAAACAGAGTACCTGCTATGCCAATCGGTCTTGCCTTTGCATTATGGACACTGACCGGCGATGGCGCCATTATCCCTTGGATTTTGTCCCTCATCATGATTTCATACATGCTCTTCAAGGCAGAAGCAACCCGTCGATGGGTTGCCGATCTTACCGTATCTGCCTTGTCGTTTTCGTACCTCTTTAGCGACCGAATGGGCGATATTGACGGAGTCGTATTTGGCATTACTCAACCTGAAATGGCCCTTACAGTCGCCATGGGCATTGTCGTCATCTCGGAGACGGCTCGACGCATGGAGAAAATTTCAACATGGAGCAGCGCCCAATCCGTTCTCCTGATTGCATTAAGTTCAACGATTTTAGAGGGCTATTGGTTTGCACCTTGGATTTTCATCATCTATTTGCTCGGTATGGTCTACGAATCGATGCTCAATGCTCGAAACGGTGGGGAAATCGAACGCCGAAATTCAACGATTGCTCTCGTTACCACCTTGTTTGTCAGTTCAGGATTGCTTCTCTTAGAGAAACTCGAAATCCCTGATTCTTATCAAATCGCAGAACTCAATGGTCTTTCGCTTGAATACATCCTCCTCGGGGTTATCGTTTACATCCTGTTTAACACGGTTCGGGATGTCGAACTTGACATTGGTATTTTATTGCGCTTGCTCGAAAGTACAGCATCAGGTTCGTACAAATACGACGCAGAAACCAACGCTTGGATACAAAAAGATCAGGATGAAAATGAAGTGGATGATCAAGACAGATCGTTTGGCTCAATCGGACGGATTTCACTTGCCTTCTCGTTGCTGACCATCACCATCGGAATCAGTACGCTCGATTCACAAACGGTCGTTGACAATTACTGGGTAATTGGATTGTACATGATACCAATCGGTATGTTGTTTTGGGAAATCAATTCGATGGACGTTTTGTCCTCGCAAAGCCGAATGATTGGTGCAGTCATGCTGTTGATCATCGCTGCATCCTCTTTGGTCCTTATGTTGGATGTGAGAAGCTCTCTCGAGGGAGATGGACTGTTCAAAGCGGGAATCGTGTACGATACCATGTTCCTTGCGGCTCCGATCGCCGCTTTTGTTCTAATCAATAAACGCGGCCTTGATCGAGAGCACCTCGATCGCACTGCTGATCAGGTAATGTTGTGTGTCCTTCTCTTGATTGGAATGATGGACCAATCGGGTGGTTTGTTGTTGGTCAGCATGTATGTTCTGGTTGCTCTCATCGCTGGCCAATACCGTCACCACGGCGTTATGATGTTGGCACCGCTCTCCTTGATGGCGTTCCTTTGGTTTGATGACAACAGCATCGCTGCTGAATTGTTGGGTTCGTATTACGACAATCAGGCGGCAGCCCTTTGGTTCACATCGGTGAGTGGAATGATCGTTTCAGCACACATGTTGATGCCGATTGCATGGAGCATCCGTGAGGTGCAGACCAAAAACGACTCTGAGAATCCGTTCCCTTGGTTTATTCCAATGATTTGGTTCCTTCTTGGTGCTTGGGCGCTACTTCCAACCGCTTCGTGGTTACCGTTAATTGCGTGTCTGTTCGGTCTTCTCATGGCTTGGGTACGCGGTGACATCAATCTCATCCCAATGCTCTCAATCGGTCTCATCTTCTCGTTCATCCTCGGTTTGTCCGATGGAGGAAATGACACCGGCGGAGATGTTTTCGGCATCTCGATGGTCCTTTCTGGCGCCATCATATACGGCCTTTGGGTTGCGAATTCCAAAGGCATCCTTTCAATGAATGTCATTGATGAAGAACGATTGAGCAAATTGATGCCATATTCTCTCGACGCACAATTACGAGTCATTGCAATCTCATGCCTCCTTCTATCGTTCGATGTCGTGAACGGCCTTGGTATGCTGGCAGGCGGCGGTTGGGCAACCTATGAAGCGATACAGAAAGGTGACAAAATCTCTATCTTGTTTTTGCCACTCGTCGATGGCCTTACCCTCATGAATTTGATCTATCAATTTGAGGTCGGAGGTGAGGAGATTCAGAGGCTCCTAACCGGCGGCGTTTTCTTTGTCGAGGGAGCCGTTATGATTTACCTCTCATCGAAGAACGACCAAGTTTACGATGCAAAGATGTTCGAGTGGAAAGACGATGAAGAGTTCTTCAATTTCATCGAACTGATGGGCTTCTCAGGTGTTGTTTCAGCATTGGCAGGTGTTGTTGTGGCATTTGGTGAGTCTCAAACCAACCTCGCCCTTTTCTTAACTGTAGCAATTCTCATAGCACTTGCCATGACCGGATTTAATGAAACCCAACAACAGGTTCGTTGGAGACGAGCACTTGGAGTGTTTGGTTCAATGTTTACGCTGTTTATTCTGTACCTGAATCTCGATGGAGAAGTCATCTACCAGAGCTTGAGTTTGGTTATGATGGGACTACTTGCTTTGGGATACGGTTTCATCTACATGGAGCGCCGCTCCACCTATGATGTCGCTGAAGTGGCAATTCCACAGGTCTTTGGTGATGTTGTCCCAAGCGGGGAAATTGAGCCTAAGACCGTAACGGATGAGCCAGAGGAAGAAGCGATTGAGGTTAAATCGGAAGAAAAAGAATCGGTCGAAGAAGATTCGGCTGAAGAAGAATCGGAAGAAGTCGACCTTTTGGAAGAAGAAACTGAAGTCAGCGAATCCGAAGACTTCTTGGAAATGTTGCAGAAGGAGGAAGAGCCTCAACAGATTGAGAATGTTGTGAGCAACGTTGGCTATGTCAAGACAATGGAAGGTTTCGATGTGCGTCTACCAAAGGAATCGATCGAGAAGATCACTCGAACCATTGAAATGACACCGCATGAAGGTTTCAAGCCGGTCGTTCGGGTCAACATGCTTGGACAAATCGTCCTCGACTTTGAGCCATTGTGAGTGACTAAGTACGGGTTTCAACCAATTGGTCATGCCTCTGGACTCGCTCCTGATAACCCTTGTTCTGTGAGATAGCGCCGACTTCAAGAACCGATTTCAATTCGGCATGGTATGGACGAACCAAACAAACGAATGGTATGGATTGACCTTGAGATGACGGGTTTGGATTTGAAACGTGAAAGCATCATTGAGATTGCTACCATCATCACCGATTCAGAATTGAACATTATCGCTGAAGGACCAAACCTAGCTGTATCGGTGGATGAAGCACTGATTGAAGGGATGGATGAATGGAACACACGACATCATTTTGGCAGCGGATTGATCGATCGAGTGAGAAACCATTCCGTCACGCTTGAAGAGGCGGAAGCCCAAACTCTTGAGTTCATCAAACAACATGTTCCGCCAAGGACTGCCCCATTGTGTGGGAATTCAGTTTGGAACGACCGCCAATTTCTGGTGAAGGAAATGCCGAGCGTAACCGATTACCTGCACTACAGAATGGTCGATGTTTCAACCATCAAAGAACTTGCTCGGCGTTGGTATCCTGGATTACCAAAATTTGAGAAAAAAGCAGCCCACCTTGCTTTGGATGACATTCGCGAATCCGTGTTTGAACTCAAACATTTCCGCCAACATGTGTTCATCGACCGTCCGTGACAAAGCCTTTCCAGCGACGCATATAGTCAACAAAGGTCGGACTGAGTTGAGCCGTCAAAAGTTCTTCTGGAGCGAATGGCGGTCGGGAAGGGTTGTATGAGGGATCGTTGACGAGAGAAGCCCAATCAGGATGAGGTAATGCTACGCGAGCAACTCCGACCGCTTGGGCCCCTTGATCGAGAACAAATTGTGCGTCTTTTGCGCTCCAAACCGATCCAGTCGATACAATTGGAATGGATTTGGAATAGACGGAACAGAGTTCTTCGGTAATGGTTCGGCTGTTTTGCTGCTCCTCAAACACATCCCAGCAGGAGATGTGAAGTGCGTCAATCTCTTCTTCAACCAGCAATTCAATGATGTGCTTGGTGTCGTCAAGTGTGATGCCAATTTCCTCTGAAACGGGTGAAAGACGGACCATGATGGCAAAATTAGGGTCCACAATCGCACGAATTCCTCGAATGATTTTCAGTAAAAACGTGCACCTCTCATTCAACTCCCCTCCGAATTGATCGTTTCGACGATTGGTGTTTGAACCAAGAAACTGTGCTATCAAATAGCCATGAGCGCCATGCAATTCAACACCATCAAAGCCCGCTGATTCGCAACGTTTTGCAGCTTCAACAAATGCATGGATTGTGTCCTCAACTTCTTGCGTTGAAAGTTCTCTTGAAAAACCCTCTTTTTCGGAGATGAACGTTGCACTCGCAGAGCAAGGTTGTTGGCCAGTAATGTCTGATGGTGCGCGCATTCCTCCGTGAAAGATTTGAACGAATGAACATGCACCGAGTTCATTCAATTTGGTTGCTAAATTGGTTAATCCTGGGAGGTGGTGGTCGCCCCATACACCGAATTCACCTTCCCATCCTTGGCCCGATTCTTGGACGTGCGAGGCTGCAGTTGTTATGATGCCAAATCCGCCTATTGCGCGTCGGATGAGAAAAGCGATCTCTTCTTCGGAAAGTGTACCATCAACATGACTTTGTTTGTTTGTCATTGCAGCTAAAACACTTCGGTTTGGGATTTTCAACCCATTCCGCATGCGCCAAGACTCGTTCATTGATACCATTCAGAGACCTCATCGATCTCGCCAATTTGGAGCATGAACATCTGCGTTTTTGTGCATGGATAAAATTTCGGCGATGACGGCAATTGCAATTTCTTCAGGAGATTCTGCTCCGATATTCAATCCAATTGGGCAACGTACATCTCCAAGTGTTGATGCTTGAATTCCTGCCTCGATGCATGATTTTGAGAAGGAATTCCACTTTGTACGACTTCCAATAGCACCAATTCGAGGAAAGACCTTTCCATCCAATGAAAGGTTTGCAGATTCTGCAAGGTGGAGAAGACGTTGAAGACGGTCAAGGTCCTCAGAATAATCGTGTCCGAGCAGTAGGACATCTGAAAAACGAGTCATCGTCTCTGCCGACTCGTTAGAAAAGAAGGATTCAACCGTTGAATGATGGCGTTCGATTGCATCTGGATAGAGATCGTTTGTTGTGAACTCTTTGCGAGTATCTTGAACAGAATAACTCCAACCTTTTGTTGGAAGCAGTTTTGTGATTGCTTCTGAACAGTGGCCACCGCCCATCAAAAGTACATGCGGCATCGGCAACATCAACTCCAATGAAATGGTGACTCGGCCACCACAAAGGGAGTCCAACGCTTGTACTTCATAGCCCTTCGCCCCTTTATTGAGTCCAAAAGTGTGGACTTCAGATGTGGCTTTGTTTTCTTGAATCATTTCCTTACAGCGATTGAGGACGCGGTGCTCCAAACCTGCGCCTCCAACGGTTCCGACCCACTCTTCGTATCGATTCATTGCGAGACGGGCTCCGGTTTTTCCAGGGACACTGCCCTTTGCTTCGACAACAGTTGCGAGAACAATTGGTGAATTAAGACGCAATTGTTCCAACATCCATGTCAAAACTCTTGCCGTCATGACAATCCCTCGAGGACCCCACAAATACCATTTGCCCTAGAACCAATCTTCAGTTGAGGCGGACTTGAGTTCATCCAAATCGGCTGCAGTGTCGATGTTCATATGGAGCCACTCGAAATCAACAGGTATTTGATGCCGTTGAACGATTGACGAGAGCGGTTCATCGCTTTTTGAGAGATACACGGCGGTAATGTCTTCACCAACGAGGTACAATGGATGACCGCCCCTGCCCTCCGATTCAGGACACGATGTCTTTTTCGATTCTATCAATTTGTTCACGATTTCAATGCTCCAACCTGGACGATCCACCGGAACAACAAGCAAATGTTTGGGCAGGCCACCTCCTCGTTCAGATATGCTAGCAAGGCCAGTTTGAATCGAACCTGTTCGCCCATGTTCAGGATTTGGATTCAACACTGCATGTACGGACGGACATGCAAGAAGAACATCGGCGAGGAGATCGTCGTTGGTGACAACTGTAATTTGAATCCCGGGCAAATTCTGCAATCGATGAACAAGATGTACGATTAGGGGCCGTCCACCAACTTCTACGAAGGCCTTTGGCTGACCAAGGCGAGAAGAACGACCGGCTGCCAATACAATGACATTCAAGCCAACCATGGATAAACCACGCACAAACCAATGTTGAGAATTTCGGTTCATAAAGAGTGGAAGTTTTACTTCGTTATGTCAAACAGATTGGTCGATTCACCCCATGAAAAATCAATGAAATTTCTCAAAGATGTGTGTCGATTGGACGGCATTGATCTACTCCAAACAAGCAAAATTTACAAAATCATAATTCGCATTCGAGGACGCTCAGGTCGGCATTACGAAGTGATTGCTTCTCGAGAGGTTGGTTTGTTCAGCCAAGTACCGTGGGAAATTACTGTAACGGGCGCTGCCCGAAAAAACGACTTTGATTCCGAGCGGACGCTGAGCTACACTGCAAGTTTGTGCCTGGATATTCACGAAGAAAAACGTCACTTACCAATCGGAGACCGCCTCGCATCATTGGCTCTAAGTCTTCACAATGATGTAAAATTAGCAATGGACATTCCATTAATCGCTCAGTTCATTGTATGTCCAAGAGAGCAACTTTACCATGTTTACATGTTTCAAGATGACATGGTTGTGACCCAAGAAATCATCGACCAACAACAAGACTTTGACGAAGTTTGTGACATGTTTGACGAAGAAGACATGGACGCATTCGATGAATTCGATTTTCTCGATGAGGACCTGTTTGAGAATGCAACGGAAGACGCATTCTTGGAAGAGAAGGAGGACGGAAATTGGATGCAAGATTTCGCTGACATGATCATGCAGCACTTTGAACGTGACAAGAGAAAGTCATAATCCCTTGGTTATTTCTCGGCCAATAATCATCCTCTGAACTTGACTGCTCCCCTCGTAAATTTGCATTACTTTGGCACCCCGCATCAGTCGAGCAACGGGATATTCCTCTGAGTAACCATACCCGCCGTATATCTGCACAGCATCGGTAGCGATCTTCATGGCCATGTCCGATGCAAATCGTTTTGCGTGAGCGGCAGATTCTGTGTTCCGAATCCCTGCATCGGCGTCAGCAGCAGATTTCCAAGTTAACATCCGACTTGCCTCAATGTTGGTTTTCATATCTGCAAGCATGAATTGAATGGCTTGATGTTTGTGCAATGGCTTTCCAAATGTATGACGTTCGTTGCTGTACTGAAGTGCATGTTCGTACGCCGCTCTTGAGAGTCCTGTTGCATGAGCGGCAACGTTGGGTCGGCTCAAATCGAACGCATTCATGGCGTTCATCCAACCACCCGATTCACTTTCTCCGACCAATTGATTGGCCGGTACCCGCACGTTGTTGAAGGTGATGCTTCGCGTATCGCTGCATCGTTGCCCCATATTGGTCTCCTTTTTTCCAAGTGAGAGCCCTTCAGCACTGGATTCAACAATGAAACCAGACATTCCGCGATAGCCCAAATCGGGATCTGTCTTTGCAAGAACAAAAAAGAAATCGGCATGTCCTGCGCCCGTTATCCACATCTTCGAACCGTTGATGACGTAATCGTCACCGTCTCGAATTGCAGTTGTTTGGATGGCTGCCACGTCAGAACCTGCACCCGGTTCGGTTACGGCGTAGGATGCAAGTGCACCCTCCTCTGCAACTTTTCGCAACCACACGTTCTTTTGTTCTTCAGTTGCACCGGTAATGATCGGTGCACATGCCAGAGCAGTTGCATACGCAGCTGTTGAGAACCCGGGGTCACCCCATGCAAGTTCCTCGTTAACGATGACTTCCTCCATACAACCAAGACCTGGCCCTCCGTATTCCTCTGGGATGTGAAGATTGAGAAGACCCATTTCATGTGCGAGTTGTATGGCTTCCTTTGGATAAATGGATTCATTATCCCAATGTTCCGCATTTGGACGGATTTCATCCCGAGCAAACTCTCGTGCGAGTTCACGCAGCATCTCTTGCATTTCATCCAATTGAAAGTCGACCATGGTACACCCACATGGACGTTGGACATAAGTCTTGATTTGCTTCCAATTCAACGATTCAGTTGCAAAACGACGAGGAAAGCAACGTAGAAAAGTACCAAACAGGTTCCTTCCCATCGTTCAAATCGGTATGTGCGACGCATGAAGAAAAGGGCCAACAAAACACCAAGGATGGTTGCTGGAGCAATGATATCCATGGTCAGCCCGTTATCCGATTCTGAGATCGACAAAGGGTTGATCATCGATGCAATCCCTATTGACAGGAGTGGATCGGTAATGTTTGAACCGATGAGGGTTCCGATGGCAACACCCTTGCTTCGTTTTGCAGCCATTATGGCAATGGTCAATTCAGGTAACGATGTCCCAATCCCAGAAACGGTTGTACCCACTACAGAATGAGGAACATGAAG
This sequence comes from Methanobacteriota archaeon, assembly GCA_002726845.1. Classification (GTDB taxonomy): domain Archaea; phylum Thermoplasmatota; class Poseidoniia; order Poseidoniales; family Poseidoniaceae; genus MGIIa-L2. Next base: position 31,375 of record PBSP01000019.1, read on the forward strand.
ACGTTCCGCAAGATCGCAGGCTTGCTCAACCAAGACATTGGCTGAATAGACAGCAAAACCTAGACCGAGGAAAATCATGATCATATAGGCTGCAGAACTCCAGTTTGAGCCTCGAATTTCATAATCACCAGCATCCTGAACTTCCTCTTGTCGAATCGCTTCCCGCTTCATCAGCAACCAAACAATGTAGGTGACATAAAGCGATGCGAGGATTGCGCCTTCCCATCGTTCTAAAACATCGTCCGTCCATACAAAAAACAAGAACAGCATAACTGCGAGAAGCATAATGACTCCATCTCGATTAAGCCATGATGGTCGAACCTTGACCGACCGGGTCATCACAACAATGCCCAAGATAAGAGTAATTTGAACCAAGACAGAACCAAGGATGCTACCGATTGCAAAATCTGCTGCTCCTGTTTTCCCTTGACTTGCTTCGTAAGCTGCACTTCCTGAAACGAGAATTTCAGGTAACGATGTTCCAATCGAAACAATGGTCAATCCAATGACAATCTCTGCAATACCTGCTCTTCGAGCCAACCCCTTTGCACCTTCAATGAAGAACTCAGCACTGGTGATAAGCAAACCAATGGAGAGCAAAAGAATAACACCAACAACAAGCATAGAGTTGGATTGAGCAAGCCCATTGACCAAAACGATTGCAAGAAACAATGCGCCCGTGATGAGCATTGCGTTAAAGTGGAGGAGTTGGGGGATTCCCATCAACTCATCCTTCTGCTCCATAATCTTCCCCGTACGTCATGGGTCTTGATGCTTCTGTTCGTCAACTGAAGGAAGGCCGAGGTTCTTCACAGATTCGTATGCAACGATTCAGTCCATCAATTTCTCAATTACTTTTACAACGTGTTCAACCGAAGGGATGGTATAATCTTCCAGTGGTGGTGAAAATGGTACAGGTGTATCGATGGCTCCAATCACGACCGGTTGAGCTTCGAGTTGGTAGAAGGTCGATTCCACAATCCGGGATTGTATGGTATGGCCAAGTCCGCCGTGCCATTGTCCTTCCTGTAGAACGACAAGACGGCCTGTTTTTCTTACCGATGCAACGCATGATTCTGCGTCAAAGGGAATGAGGGTCCGTAAGTCGAGGATTTCAACCTCAATCTGTTTTGTCGCCAACTCCTCAGCAGCTATGGCAGCGATGTGAACCATTGCGCCCCATGTAACCAAAGTGACATGTGCCCCTTCTCGAAGTTTCGATGCTTTTCCAATGGCATGTTTTTCACCTTTTTTGAGCGCTTCATGCACGCTTTTTGTGTCGACCTTTTGGTTGATGTTCTGCCCCCAACCTGTTTGCCCTCCTCTGAGACCGTACAGACCAATATGTTCGAGGAACAGTACAGGGTCGTCGAGATGAGCCGCTTCGATCAGCAAATCATAGGCATCTTGCGGCGTACCTGGAGCGATGACAACCAATCCTGGATCGTTTGCAAACCACGACTCGATCATGTTCGCATGGAAAGGGCCCGAGCGGGTTCGGGCTCCTAAAGGAATTCGAACGGTCATGGGACAATCTGCACCCCATCGCCAACGCAACATAGCCGCATTGTTGACCAATGCATTGAATCCTAGCGCAGCAAATCCTCCAAACTGAATTTCCACCATCGGACGCATTCCAGAGAGAGCAGAACCAACTCCAGTGTGTACAATGATTGCCTCGCAAAGAGGCATATCGATCAGTTTCTCTTGGTGACCTGCGTTCTTCAAGGCCATGTTCATACCAAAAGCACCGGCGACTTCCATATCTTCACCAATAAAGACACATGCATCGCCAAATTCGTTTGCAACATCCACCATTGCCTGCTGTATGGCCCGAGCATAAGTCCAACCACCCGAATCAACATAATTCAAAGGTTGAATGGACGCCTCCAATTGACCATCGAATGTCGAGCCTATGCTGCTGAAATGCTCGTTGTGTGTTCTTGCATCATGAAGAGAAGTAACGCCTTTGGTAACGGTATCAGGTTGAGGCCAATCCATCGCTTCGACGATTTTTCGTGCCTCGTCGACATGCGCATGCTCTTCAGACTCCATTTCATCAAGATCGTTTTCGCTTGCACCGAGGGTTAGCATCAGGGCTCTATGGGTTGGAATCGGATCTTTATCAGCCCAATATTCCAACATCTCGCGATCAACGTACCCGGGAGGTGTCCCGGTTTCGGAACCGAGATAGAGGTCGTCATGGTGGTGTGCATGACCGCACCCTCGCATCGTTTCAACATGAATCATTGTTGGCCCTCCTCCAGCAAGACCAAACTCGCGTGCTGTCGCTACGCTGGCGTGCCAAGCGGCCGGATCAGAACCATCGATGGTCCAGCCTGGGAATCCCATGGCTTTCGCTTTGTCAGCCCACAGTTCAACGCCGGATTGATTTACTGGTGATGTATCGAGTGCAATTTGATTGTTTTGAAGGATGTAGCATATCGGCAAACCACGCGCTCCAGCGAAGTTGAGTGCTTCCCAGTACTCACCTGATGAGGATGCACCCTCTCCTATGCAGGCGATGTGGAATCGGTCGAGGGATTGTTTCCAAGCAGCAAAAGCAAGACCGGTCATTGTAGCGCTTGCGATAGGCAGTGGGGCAGTTGGCGGAAGTACTCCCACATGCCAGGCTCCAATGTGGAGGTCGCGTCCACCCGAACCTGCATGGCCTCCGTCTTGATTTGACCCTGACTTGCCCATTTGTGCAGCCATGACGTCAACAACTGTGTCACCCATCGCTAATGCTAGGCCAACATCTCGAATCATCGGAGCAACCAAATCGCCTTCGTAACCGTTTCCTGGCCGATGTGATTTGTTTGGCTCTTCTGCACGACTCAATGCTGTTGCTACCGCAACCACACCTTCTTGCCAAGTCGAGCGGAACCCTTTCCCGCCAAAACGAGAACCGTCTGGTGTTTCCATGCCTGAAAAGAACACTTCCTTGAGGTGCGCATCCATGGCCCGTGTGCGCGTCATGAGGCGCTGCCATTCCATTCGTTGATTCATTGTTACCGACATGTAATGTGCTAATCGGCGCAAACACAGTCGGAGATCGACAATTAAGTGGGTTATTCTCCGCTTCAGATGTTCATCAATTCGGCGACGCGGCATGACTTCATGTTCGAGTATTTTCGAAATTTTGTGTGTGTTTTGCGCCTCAAATCCTCTTCGAAAGGCGTCAATAAAGCGCTCACTGAACGTGTGCCAAGATTCGCCATCGAAAGACGTTTGACCGTCAACGTTGAGGTGATCCCAGATGTTTGCGGCAAGGAATACATGACCTTCATGGCGTTCCGTAAAAAACCGCATAACCTCTTCTCTAGCAGCGTCGATGAGAAGCGGTTGAGTAAAAGTCAACGCCGCATCTGGAATCCATTCCTTACCATGAATAATTGGCTGTGCACCTTGTTTCATGACCCGCCCCCGCATCTGCGAAGGAACCCATTGTTTCAAGGCTATGGATTCATGGGTTTGTCAGCGACTTTCACTCAGCCTCGCCAATTGCCTCTTTGAGAACACGAATTGAGGTGCGAGTAACAATCACAGTTGCAACCACTGTTGCCACAATTCCTAGAAGAAGCAGCAACAGACCTCCACTCGATTGCGTCAATCCAGACATACCCGAGCGGCTTAATGCAATTGAACCCAAGGCGTGACCGTAGTAAGCATAGATGAAACAATAGATGATGCTCGATACGTTGGACAAAAGAAACACGCGCAGCGTAACTGGAGTTGCCGACATGATGTAATTCAACCATTCATCAGGGAGGATCGGTGAGAGACGTACAAGCACTGAAATTCGCATCGCATCCTCACCAAGGGCAGCTTCAATGTTCACCATCCGTTGATCGTTTTGTATCGCTTGTTGAATCGAATCTCGAAACAGCCATCTTCCAAGAACAAAGGCGATGAATCCCCCGACCATCGATGCAACGAAATTAACAACAACGGCTACGTAAAACGGGAAGATTGCACCTGCACCAACCTTCACAAACGGTGTTGGTAGGAGGAGCACAATCGCTAAGGATAGTGCGATACAAAACAACACTGGCGACCAGATTCCAAATCCTTTGAACCAATCGATGATGTCAACAGCATCTTGGAATAAGACATAACCTGCAACGCCACAAAATATCAAGGCAAGGAGACCAAATAAAGCGCGCCATTGATACACCCGGACTTTTTGCTGTTTCATCTGTTCGAGATTTTTACGCCCGTCGATGAGATGAAGTTCCGATGGACGAGGTAGTTGGGATACTGAGGGTCTCGGCAATCGTTTCAACCCAATCACTCCTCTTCCGAATCGGGTAAGGATGTAAGAACATCACCCAACATTTCTGTTGCGTCCTCAATTCGAGTCATCAGAGTGATGTCAGCAACGGCACCCGGTCTTCCAAGATCCCACATCAATTCGTGAACCATTTCCGTTGTCAATCGAGTCATTCGAAGGACCTGAGGGTCGATTCTTTCAAGATAATCGTCTTGTAAAAGAGCAACTTTCTCAGGTGCTTCGTCTAAAATATCGTCCATTTTCGACTCAATTTGGTTTGCAATATTCGCAGCCTGTTGCTCGAGAATGGATTCCATGCCTCCGGAAGAAGCCGGTTTTGATTGTTCGCTTAGGTCACTGAGGGACTTTGTTTTTTTCAGATCCTCAAACGATGGCCCCGTTGCTTCATCACCGTCTTGGACCAATCGATTGAGTGCAACACGGAGGAGATTGGAGAGATCGGTTGCTTCCAAATCGAGGTCAACCTCCATTCCCTCTTCACCCATTTGAACCAGTATCTCGTTGATGAAGGACTCGTTGATTCGGTCGGGACCGACAAGGCCCTTCAGCATCGGTAGAGCCCATCCCCCTCCTCCGGCCATAACAGCAACATCGAATGTACCACCTCCGGAATCAATCGACACATCTGCTGGTGGAGGAACAAACTGCTTTCTGCTGTGTTTCCAGAGTTGTTCAACCAACTGTTTCATGTCCACTGGTTTTCCAATCACCTCGTGGATTCCTGCCTTTGCAGCGACGAGCATGTAGTCCGGTGTTGTCGTTCGCGAGAGAAGAACAATCCTGCATTTGAAAGCGAATTCAGGGTCGCCCATCAGACGTTGAGCTGCATCGATTGCATCGCCCGATTTCCATTCCCCGTCGATGAGAACAACCTCTGGCATAACGGCGAGTGCAGTTCCCTCTGCCTGTCGCAATGTCCCTGCACGCGTCACATCAAATCCTTCTCGCTCAAGGGTTGAGGCAAGAAGCGTACGCCGACCTTGATTCTCGTCGGCAACGATGATTTTTCCCATGGTGGACGGTTTCAAACGAGGGCTCCGGCTCTTTGAACCTCACCCACAAATCAGCCATGAAGAACGTCTTCTGGGGCGATTTTTCTCCAAGCCATGATGCCACCTGTGAGGTTGTAGAGACGGGACGGTTCAACCCCGGATTGGCCGAGCAGCATAATGGCCAATTGTGAACGCATACCGCTGCGACAAATTACGACGACATCCCGTCCTTGTGGGACATCACCTGCAACGGTATCGGCAACCTCGTGAACAACGTGCAAATCAAACGATGATAGGCGAATTTGCTCGAGTTCTTGTTCGCTGCGGACGTCAATGATGAACGGATTCCACCCCTGTTGTTGTTTTGATTTCAACTCGGCTACACCGATGGATTGCAGCATAGCGTTGCCTGTGCCTTTGTCTTCTTGAACTTGCTGAGGACGTGGTGTGCAATAGGTTGGATCTTCGAACAGACGTTGGGCTTCTGACAAATCGGCAATATCTGGTTTTGAATCAAGGGCATCAAATCGAAGGGTTTGCATACGCATTGATTCGGCGTCATACAGCAACAATTTGCCGATGAGAGAAGGCTCCATTCCCACAAGGTATTTGATGACCTCTGTCGCCTGAAGACTACCAACAACACCCGGCAGAACACCAAACACACCGGCTTCAGCACAGTTCTGTAACGCTGCAGCCGGAGGTGCCTCGGGAAACAAATCGCGATAACGGCGATTTCCCTTCGAGGAAAAGAACGAAACTTGCCCCTCAAATCGGTGAATTGAACCGTAAACCCATGGAATCGAAAGAAGATGACAAGCATCGTCAATAAGGTATCGAGTAGGGATGTTATCTGTCCCATCAACAATCACATCCCATCCCTCGAACAATTCAAGAGCATTCTCAGGACTAAGTCGTTCTTTGTGTTCAATGATGGTCACGTTCGGGTCGAGCGCAAGAAGTTGCTCTTTAGCAGAATCAACCTTCATTCGACCGACGTCTTCGGTTCTGTGGAGAACCTGTCGTTGAAGATTTGAGATATCGACACGATCATCATCAATGATGCCGATGGTACCAATACCGGCTGCAGCAAGATAGAGAAGAACAGGACTGCCCAGTCCTCCTGCACCGACAACGAACACCTTTGCATTGGCCAACTTCTCTTGTCCCTCAATTCCAACTTGAGGAAGGACAAGATGACGGGCATGCCGTTGCATATCGACCATGTTAGGGCGTGATGATGCTCAATGAAATAGACATCGTTGCTCAATGACCGTTCTCTTCGAGCCACTTTTCCGCATCCATAGCCGCTTGGCAACCCATTCCTGCCGCAGTAATAGCCTGCTTGTAGCGTGTATCAACGACGTCACCTGCAGCGAACACACCATCAACCGAGGTCATAGTGTGGTTTTTGTGAATGATGTACCCGTTTTCATCGGTTTCAATTTGCCCGCCGAGGAAACCTGTGATTGGCTTGTGACCGATGGCAATAAAGGCGCCAGTGGCGGCAATTTCTTCCGTCGACCCATCTCTTGGATCTTCGAGGATTGCTCCTGTGAGGCCCTTTTCATCGCTCAGCCATTCTTTGATTTGACGGAATGTTTTGATCTCGATCTTTGGATGATTTGCAGCACGCTCGTACATGATAGTGGAAGCTCGGAACACATCACGTCGATGGATGAGGGTCACTTTGGATGCGAATCGCGTCAAGAATGTCGCTTCTTCGCAGGCAGAATCTCCACCTCCAACAACGAGCACTTCCTCATCCCGGAAAAACGCCCCATCACATGTAGCACATGTTGAGATTCCTCGTCCTTTTTGCTCCGCTTCTCCTGGAGCATCAAGCCAGATTGATTCCGCACCGGTCGACACAATCAATGCGTGAGCGAAAAAATCCTCACCTTCAACCGTGACCTTGAACGGTCTTGATGATGTGTCCACGGATTCGACGTTCTTGTCCTGCACCTTCAATCCGAATCGTTCGGCCTGCTCACGAAGTTGCATCATCATTTCAGGCCCACCGATTCCTTCAGGATATCCAGGAAAGTTCTCGATGTCGCTGGTCAACATCAACTGACCGCCGGACATGTATCCAGCGAACATAAGTGGTTCCAGCATCGCTCGAGCAGCATACAAACCGGCAGTGTAGCCTGCAGGACCTGAACCGATTATGATGACATTGTGAACTTCGGACATTTGACTCACCCTCCTGCCAAGACCTCGATGGACTTGAACATTATCCCTTTGATTTCTCAATCCATGCGTCGGCCAAACACCTATGTAGGACGGCATTCATTTTGCCCACATGAGTCGTAGACTCGTAACACTCGCACTCGTCTTGTGTCTGATGTTTCTGGTGAGTACAACAAATCCTCTCATTACAAGCGAGTTTTCAACGGACGAGGAAAATACTCAAGCCACATCTGGACGTTCTGTACACTACGGAGATTGGGTGGCTCACCGTGAAATACCGATCGATTTTGGCTGTGGAGGATTTACTTATGGCTCACTAATTGATTCGAGCAATGATGGAATCATTGCAGCATATGCAGGACGTTGTTCCAAGGGACCTTCAAACGTATCGATTTACGATTCTGTCGATCTTCTTCTTCTTGAATCGTTTGAAACGAATTACGAGCTTGATTTTTTACAATTCTCTCCAGATGGAGACCTCCTCGCTTTAGCATCCTCTGGAAACGTAAAGATCTACAGCACGTCAGATTGGGAAGTATTGCTGGACGAGACCATGACTGATTTTTTCATTTCAGACATGACATGGTCAGGCGATAGCGATAGATTGGTTGTTGCTACAGGTAACAACGGAGGTCACATGTACGAGGGCCCAGACTGGGACGAAGTTGATGGAACCACTTCAAACGGGGGACTTGTGACACATGACCCTACCGAAGACAAATTATGGTATCTCAATTCGGATGGGACTGGAAACGTTTACGAGTATCAAAACGTTCCTTTGGCAGGATATCAATGGGTCATGACTCGATCATTCACGGTCAGTTGTGCTGGTAGTTGTTATGAATTGCTCAGTTCACCTGACGGGAATGAGATCCTGGTATCTGATTATTATGGCACTTACGTTTACTCTGTATCAGATTACAGCCAAGGAGAGGGTTTTTCAGGTACAAATCCCTTATTTTCTTTCGATGGTTCAACAATGTTACTCCTCAACAATGATTATTATCAAGACAACGTTGTGTTAATTTCCACCAACGGCTGGTCAGTAGAGAGTGATTTCGTTGCAAAAAACAGCGGTTGGGACTCCATCACCATATCTTCAAACGATTCGGAAATTTTCCATATGACTAAAGTCTCCTCAAATGTAGTACTACTTACAGGATATATGCCGGATAGTGACGGTGATGAGGTCGTTGACTATCGTGATTTATGTCCCGGAACCGATGCACAGGAGGATTCCGATTCAGCGGGTTGCGCCCCAAGTCAAAGGGATTCGGATTCGGATGGCATCAACGATCGTGACGACTTTTGCCCCCGAACGAAAACGGGCGACTCCGTCGACAGCATTGGTTGTTCTGTAGCACAACTTACAGACTCGGACAACGATGGTGTATCCGATTCTGATGATGAGTGCCCAGATACGTCCAATGACGGCATTCCCGACAGAAAAGGTTGCTCCGGTAATCAAAGAGATGTCGATGGTGATGGGATAGTTGATGAGCTTGACGAATGCCCCTTGGTCGCACAAAACAATTGCCCCAGAGTGATTTTTTGGAACACCTCAACATCTGCAATAGAGGGTACCTCACAATTCCGGGACATTGAAATTTCTTCAGATGGGCAATACATCGCTGCATTCTCCTATCCGGACCTTTACATTCTTGATTCTGAATTCCAATCGATTGACATCGTTCAATCAACAAGTTATTACAACAGCATAACGGAAATCGAATGGAGTCCTGTAGAGAACAAATTGCTGATTTTTACGGACAATTACGATGGTGGTGTGTGCACGTACCAGATTTGGGATGGGACAACTCAGGATCTGTCAGAGGAATTCGATACCGATGAGGATTGCAGCCAAATTTTACATGAGACTCTGCGATTTTCTCCCGATGGAACGACGTTTGCCTACACAACATTTTCTTGGACGAATTACCGAACGGTTACGAGCGTCAAGGATTTTTCAACCCATTTGACATTGCTCGAAGATAGAAATTTTAGAATCGATCATCTTGAGTTCAGCAACGATGGAAGCACCCTCATTGGAGGGGACGGTTCTCAACTTGTTATGTGGGACTTGATTGAATATGAGTTCGTAAACTCAAAGCGCGCACAAAGTACTGAGAGATTCTACCTCACACCGGACGCGAACTATATTGTCACCACTAATGACGAAAATCTGTATTTTTACAAAACCTCAAATTTTGAACTTTCAAATTCCATTCAACTTACAGTCAATGAGTCAGAAATCACGGACATCACCTTTTCCAGAAGCGGCGATTTGATGTACGCTACAATTATGGTTGGGTTTTGTTCGTGGGGTTGTGAAGAGGGCTCAGGCGCATTAACCAAACTTCATTCGTACAATCTCGATGGTGACGAACTTGACTTGCTTCGTTCAAGTGAAATCATCAATTCAGGAAACGCACTTGTTCCAGTTTATCATCCACAAGAGCAATTTGCCTACGTCAAGCTCTATACACAAGACAACTACTCGCAATGGCTACCGGACTCAGATGGAGATGGGTTCATGGACAATGTCGACCAGTGCCCGGGGACCGGCATTGATGTTGAGGTCGATGAAAATGGATGCGGCGGTGACCAACTTGATGATGATGGCGATGGTTTAGCAAATTTTGAAGACCTTTGTCCAGATTCACCCAGTGGAATTGCAACCGATGAGAACGGTTGTACAGACCAACAAGTAGACGAAGACTTTGATGGTATTTGCAACGAAGATGCTTTGAGTGATGGTCCTTCAAATTGTGTTGGAGAAGACGAATGTCCCCAATCTGCAAATGGGATTGCAGTTGACAACTACGGTTGCAGTTGGGCACAACAAGATCACGACAGTGATGGAGTAAACAATGCGGATGATGAGTGCCCTGATACCGAAATTCCAGGTGATGCCGATCAAAACGGTTGCGATCGAAAACAGCGCGATACTGACGGAGACTCAATCAAAGACTACTGGGACGATTGTGAATCCACGCGCCAAGGAGATGTCATTGACGAATTCGGTTGTTCCGACCTTCAGGTCGACGCTGATTTGGACAGTGTTTGCAATTTGGATGCTGTTTCATCTGGACCGTCGAACTGTACTCTAGAAGACAGATGTCCGAATACTGGGATTAACGAATCTGTGGATGAAAATGGATGCTCCTGGAATCAGAAAGACGATGATGGTGATGGAGTCTTCAACAAATTCGATCTGTGTCCAAACACGCTAGCGGATTCTGTGTCGCCGAGTGGGTGTTCAACATGGCAAACAGATACCGACGGTGACGGTGTTTACGATGAGAACGACGAATGTGCAAACACGAATTCCGAACATGTGGCGGACTCCAAGGGTTGTTCTTCCCAACAAAATCAATTGATTGAGAGCGCCTCTGACAACGACTTCGTCAACACACCAGTACTCATTGGAGCAGGTATGTTGCTGGTTGCTGTCGTTGCACTTCTGATGTTTCGCAGGAAAGGATCAGAAAAGTTCTCTGAACCTTCTGATGTCGAATATCCTGCGTATGAAACCCGAGGTGCAATGCGAGACGGTCGAGAATATATCGAACATCCAGTAGGAAGTCAACAGTGGTTTTACCGGGACCCGGCTACAATGCAATGGGTTCGTAACGAATAAGCGACGTATTCAAGTTCGTAGGATTAAGCAAGTTGCACTGTAGTCTCTGAAAAGCCATGGGAACTGTCGAGGGAAAAACAGCCACTCCCTTGGTTTGTAAAACGGCATAAAAATTCGAGCAACATTTTTCACCAATTCGATTGGTTTGCGGTGATCGTTGCTGGTGATGATCTCACCTTGAATTAATGTTGAACGCGAGAAATACGCTGCGAATTCCTCAACATTTGGCCGAAACATTGTGTCGATAGGATCCGGATGGTACGGAAATCTGTAAGGGCCTGAAATAAACAAATAGCCGTTTTCTGGAATGATTTGCTGCANGGATTCACAAATCCGCTGAATACTNTCCGTAGGNACGTGTTCGAGCATGTTNGAGCAGATAATGGATTTGAAGCCCATCGTCTTCAATTCGTNNAGGAANTCAGGATCAGTAACGTCACCGACGATATCAACTCCNGGNTTTTNCTTNAAGTCAACGTTCACAACTTTTTGATTGGTCGCTCTTGCTTTGCTGAAAATATATTCATCTATCCATGGTTGACGGTTTTTTGCAAGTTCATCGCTTGAACTTCCGAGATTGAGGAGAGGAAACACATCGTTCGGGTCCAGCGAATGCATGACCTTGCCGATAAACCTCGCCTCCTCGTACAGCATGACGAACCCAGATGAAGATGGCCAATACATGCTTAATTTTATTTTTGGTTGGCCACTCCTCAACGCATGGATGTTCTCTCCCACTGGTTGATGGGGTCGGGTGCGACGAACGGTCGGGCAAAATTTTGGGTGGCTGGATCGATGGGCGTCCTTCCAGATTTGTTGGTCTTCGTACCGAATTCCTTTTTCTTGGACGAACGGCCAGAAATCACAGATGAAACCGTGACTGCTGATTTCGGTTGGTATGCTTGGGAGGCATATCAAGTGACACACAGTCTTGTTTGGGCCACGATTGGGTTCCTCTTCACATGGATTTTTTTTGAGAAGAGAGGGGTAACGCAGCGATTGTTCACGAACAGCACATTGTCTGCAAGAGACGCGGCAATTTGGCTTTGGTTGCCTTGGTTTATTCACATTGTTAACGACATACCAACACACACAGCGAAATTCTTTCCAACTCCGTTTCTTGCACCGTTCAGTGACCTTCACTTTGATGGATACCGTTGGAGCACACCATGGGTATGGTTCACCAATCTTGCGATCATCGTGGGAATTTGGAGCTACGTGTTCTACAAGAAACGAAAGAATTCAATCGCTCAAGAACGGCCTTAACGCATCCACTGCTGCGGTAGCATGCGGCCCGATTCGAGGGGCAACATGTTCAGATAGTGCCCCTGGGCCGATGATTCCCAATCCAATCGGTTTGTTGTGTACCAATTGCAATTCGAGAATTGTTTTGACCACGCCTTGGCCCATTACAAGGCCGTGATCCGTTTCACCTTTTTCGATGATACCGAGACAAAATGCGCCTGCAATCCCTTCATCGGCGAGAATGCGATCGAGTGCAAGTGGAACCTCCATGCACCCCGGCACCCGTACAACTTCAACGATGTTGTAACCGAGGTCTTCGGCTTGTGAGGTTGCGATGGAAAGCATTTTTTCAATCTCTTCTAAGTGGTACGTCGCACATACTGCTGCAATATTGGTCATTTTTGTTCCTCCTTTATCATTCTCTCAACGGTTTCTACTATCATCATTGTCGTTGAATCGATTTCAAGATTGACTGCATCGCCAACCACCTTCTCACCTATTGTGGTGAGACGGAGCGTTTCTGGGATAAGATGCAAATCAAACCCATCATCATGCACATCACCAATGGTCAACGAAATGCCATCAATACCGACATATCCCTTGGTGACAATGTACTTTCGAACATCTGGCGGCGGTAGAATCGTGTATTGTGCACCGTCACCAACCTCTGAGGCTTTTTTGATGAGCCCTCTGCCAATGATATGGCCTGATAGAAGATGTCCACCTACCTCGTCTCCGTAACGAAGTGAACGTTCAACGTTGACTTCAGAATCCTTCGTAAGTTGACCGAGAGTGGTTTTTTCCAAAGTCTCTGGTATGACATCAAAGGATACGACTTCCTCAGAGAAATCGGTAGCAGTCAAACACACGCCATCGATGGCAACGCTGGCACCAATGGAAAGACCTTCTGTCGAAGGCACCTTAATGTGAAAAGTGGTGATTTGGTTTCCAGTTTCTATGGAAACAACGTGACCTTTACCCTGTACGATTCCAGTGAACATCAAGAATTGCCTCCTTTTGCTCGCTCCACAATTCGGGCAATAATTTTCCGCGTCCCATCCAAATCATCACTCAACCCTTCAACTCGAACAACATCAATCGAAGTAAAACCGCGCTCTTCAAGGGCTGCGCGTATGCGATCCTCAACATGTTCTTGATCGTAACCAAGCGCAATAACTGAAGGCTCAATCTTGGGCAGAATATCGAAAATAGGCACATCTGGAGGGTTGCCAACAAAGGCGACGTCAACCGGCTTGAGCCCCTCGACCATTCGACGTCGCAAGGCTTGATTTGTCACAGGTTCGTGTTTCCGTTTTCGTACCGTATCGTCGTGTGCAACAACGACAGTAAGATGGTCTCCAAGTGCTTTGGCTTGCTCAAGATAATGGAGATGGCCGGCATGTAGAAGGTCAAAAACACCCACTGCCATGACCTTCTTCATTGTCCTCAACCTCTTCAAACAGCAGACCCATATTTTTGTTATTGCCCATGCAATGCCGCAATTACTTCTGAACCTTCCAAAAACGGAATGCCGCGTTCTTGTGCCCAAATTCGAGCTTCGTTAACAGAAAGTGCACCGTCTCCATCTGGCTGGAGCATCTCAGCACCAATAACAACCGGAACGAGTTG
>PBSP01000020.1 GCA_002726845.1 Methanobacteriota archaeon
CACGGATTGTGGAACAATTCGGTTTGTCGTCTCTTGATGGATTGGATTTGCCCAATGCAACAAAATTGCATCGACGTGGTATTGTCTTTGCCCATCGCGATTTGGACGTTGTACTTGGTGCTCATCAACGCAAAGAGCCGTTTGGCGTCCTCACCGGTTTGATGCCGAGCGGGCGAATGCATCTTGGACATTCGATGGTTATCGAACAGGTTCGTTACTACCAAGAAATGGGTGCCGATGTGACGATTGCAGTTGCGGATCTTGAATCGCAAGCCACTCGAGGTGTCTCATTGACAAAGGGTCGACAAATCGCTCGAGAGGATTACGTTGCCAACTACGCGGCTCTCGGTCTTCTATCTGATTCTACTGAGGTTTACTTTCAATCGCAACGTCCAGCCGTACAACGTCTTGGATTCCAACTTGGAAAGCGTACCAATCTCAATGAATTTGAATCGATTTACGGGTTTGGAGGCGAGACCAATTTAGCACATGTGCAAGCCCCTATGGTGCAAGTTGGTGATATCTTACATCCACAACTTGACGAATATGGAGGTCTACGTCCAATTGTTGTGCCTGTAGGTGTCGATCAAGACCCTCATCTCCGCCTTACCCGTGGTTTGGCTGGAAAGACCAATTGGTTCAATGTCGGTCCCGGCAAACGAAGCGGTGCTCAGATTCGTCTTTCTGTACAAGACGAGAACGCTGAAGCTTTGGGCCAAGCACCAAACGGTCGCATCGACCGTGCAGTCCGTCAATCCATCTTTGACGGAATCGTTTCGAATCTTGAAGCAATGGGTTACTCTGACATCATGTCCAATCCTAAGGAAGGGATTGTCAATGTTCCAAGTGCAACAGGACAAGATATGCATCGAATTCGGATGCAACTGCTGTCGTATGAGCGTTCATTGGGTGGCCAAGGGCTGCTTGCGCCATCATCGACCTACCATCACTTCGCAGTTGGGTTAACGGGAGATAAAATGTCGAGCAGCCAGCCAAAAACTACTATTTTCCTTGACGATGAAATCTCTGCAGTTGAGAAAAAAATCAAACGAGCCTTTTCAGGAGGTCAACCAACGGTTGAGGAACATCGACGTCTTGGTGGCAATCCTGACATCGATGTCGCTTATCAATACATGATGTACTTCTTTGAGGATGACGATTCCTATTTGCAGGAAATTAACCAACACTACCGCTCCGGCTCCCTCTTGGCTGGTGAAATGAAGCAATTGTGCATCGAACGTGCAACAACCTGGCTTGCCAACCATCAAGAACGTAAAGCAGAAACAGCCCATCTTGTTGATGCGTTTTTCGCCGCAGACTTAAGCTGAAAAGACTGCGGGATCTGGTCCGACTGGCAGTGACTCAATTTCGTCCTCTGTTAATTCACGGTCAATAGCACGCTCATCAAGAATCTGGGAAAGTCCGTGTGGATCCAAAAGTTCGACTCTCAGTGCTTTCCCTTCTTTTCCAGCATGTTGAAGTCGGTGCAGCATGTGCATGAGCAGTTGTTGGTTTTCAATTTCATCATCACCAATATCGTTTGCGACCATTTTGACAACGTCGATGAACCGAACGAGAAGACCCTCGATGTTTGTTACGAAGCCTGTGGCTGCGCTGCCAGGATTAACTTCGAGGTCGAGTTCTGGAATGCAAACTGTACAAGAAGATGAGCGAATCACACGAACGGATAAATCGGTCTCCGATTCGATATCGAACGTCCATCCTCCGGGCTTTCTGCCTTCAGCTGGAATGAAATCGGTTTGTCGCCAGCCGCACGAATGGCAAAGAACGGTGACTTGCGTGTGTTCACCAAAGTATGGTATTTCGTCAACGTGGGCCATCATCCTCAGGTGTTGGTCATCCTGGCACATTGGACATGCCATCTCGATGACTTGTTCCTCCATCAAACTCCTCCAGACCAACCCGCCTCATCGTTGAAGGCTTCATCTTCGAGTCCACTGATACCAACACAGCCTGGTGGTAACAGCATTACTCTTGTCTCCGTGATCTGAACGATTTGACCTCCCATATCGGTTTCTATAAACCGATGCAAGCGAGACAAAACAGACTGAACTTCCTGCTCTCGATTCATCAATCGTGCCATCTCAACCAGAGCAGCATCNCCATCGCTTACCCAGTCCAAGAGAGCGTCGATTCCCGTGATGTCGTACAACGTTGCTCGATGNAGAACCATNCCNGAACTGTCCATTGGAATAGGAGGATGGGGGTACATTTTCCCAAGGTTATGGTAGACGTCTGAGCTTGTAGCAGTGATGGCTTGTTCATCGTTTGCCTGTACACTGCTGGGCATCGTGAACGTTCGCAGGGGCTTGGATTCGGAAACTTCGACGTGACTGGAATCGGATTTTGGTGTCAAATCGATCATTTCCGGAACAGTGTCGGCATCAGCGGAATCTGGAATCATGAAGTCATCGAGCGAGAACTGCCCTTCATCCGGCTCTGAGGGGCGTTTCTTTGCCATAATCGAGCCTGTTCCCTACGGCACAAGAAGGCTTTCTTTCATATTGGAAGAAATCATAGGTTTTTATCGTCGAGTTGATAAGGGGGCTTGTCTAGGACCGACTGCTAACCCCACGATTCATATGGGGTGGCGAGATGGTGATAACATGGAAGCGCAAGAAGGTGTGTTAAAGACTGGAACCAGTACCGTAGGGATTACATTCAACGGCGGCGTCGTTGTGGGTGCCGATCACCGTGCTACTATGGGTCACTTTATCGCAAACAAGAGCGTACAGAAGTTGTTTA
The DNA here is from genome assembly GCA_002726845.1 of Methanobacteriota archaeon. Taxonomy (GTDB): domain Archaea; phylum Thermoplasmatota; class Poseidoniia; order Poseidoniales; family Poseidoniaceae; genus MGIIa-L2. Next base: position 2,767 of record PBSP01000020.1, read on the forward strand.
AAATTGGAGAAAACCTTGCTCTGACAACGGCTGGCCTCGTTGGTCACGCCCAGTCCCTTTCTCGTACACTTGCAGCAGAGGTCTCACTCTATCAACTACGTAGAGGGCAAAACATGACCGTCAAGGGCGCTGCAACGTTCACTGCGAACATTCTCTCTGGTCGTCCACATTGGGTCCAACTGTTGATTGTAGGTGTCGATGACGATGGCTCTCACGTGTACTCCATCGATTCTGCGGGTGGTTCAATACCCGACGTCTATTGTGCAACAGGATCCGGTTCACCGTACATGTACGGTGTTCTTGAAGATGGATTTTCCGAAGGCATGAGTCGAAACGAAGCGGTGCAATTGGCAGCTCGAGCACTCAATGCTTCCGGCCAGCGCGATGCAGCTTCAGGAAACGGCATGGATCTCGCAGTTATCACAGCAAAAGATGGATTTGTTTTGGTCGAGCAATCCGAAATCGATGCACTTCTCAAAAAGAAGTGAGCAATCCCCCACTCCCGCGGCGTCGCCGCTATCCATAGGGTAGGCGTAATGATGTGCGTCGCGTGAGGAGATGAAAACATGCGACTGACGTTCAAGCAAATCAAGGATGAGATTGGAAAAATCGTTCCCAAGAGCATCAACTACGATGTTGATTTAGAAGCTGGAGATATCGCCATCTTCACTTCCGAAATCCGTCAATTTTTGGGACAAGACGGTCTTGCCAGTAAAATTTCGAAGAAGGTTAAACGGCGGATAAAGATGCGACCTTTGCCAGAAATGGTGATGGGCAAGGATGAAACCATTGAAATTATTCACGAACTGGTGCCAGAATCAGCAAAAATCTCAGAACTGTTTTTCGATCCATGTTACTGGAACGTAATCATACAGTGTGAAAACCCATCTGAAGCCGTTGGTCGGCGGGGAGCTATTACCAACGAGATACGTACCAAAACGGGGTGGGAAGTCAAGGTCGAACGAACGCCACCAATTGAATCCAAAACCGTTCGAGACATTCGTGGTTACAGGGAAATGCATGCTGAAGAAAGGCGCAAATTGCTCAAGAATTTCGGTTTGAACATCCACCGACCAAAACGCCCAGGTGCGCCATGGGCACGAATCACTGCTTTGGGTTCCTATCAAGAGGTTGGTCGGGCTTGCCACTTGGTTACAACCAACGAGTCCAAGATTATGATCGATGTTGGTGTTAACATCGCATCGGATTCTGACCCCATGCCGTATTTTAACGCTCCAGAAGCGTTGCCTTTGGATCAACTTGATGCTGTCATCATCACACACGCCCATTTGGATCATGCGGGCATGCTTCCCGTTTTGTTCAAATACGGCTACAAGGGGCCCGTATACTGCACACCTCCGACTCGTGACTTGATGCTCCTNCTCCAAACCGATTACCTCAAGATTGGTGGCTCTGAGGGGCGACCTGCTCCTTACGATATGGAAGACATACGCACCTGTATGCGGCACGTTGTCGATGTGGAATGGAACCAAACCACCGATGTTGCACCGGATATGAAAATGACCTTCTCAAATTCAGGGCACATCATCGGTTCTTCAGCAGTTCATCTCAACATCGCTGATGGGAAACACAATCTGGTGTTTTCGGGTGATCAGAAATACGAAAAGTCGTGGATGTTCGATGCTGCTAACACACGTTTCCCACGTTGTGAAACGCTTGTTTTGGAGGCGACCTATGGAGCTGCAGGAGATTTCCAACCATCAAGAGAGGAAGCCAATCAGGAACTGCATGACATTGTTTCCCGTACTTTGGAGCGTAACGGGAAAATCATTTGCCCCGTTTTTGCTGTGGGCCGTTCTCAAGAAGTGATGATCGCCATCGACGATCTGTTCCGTTCCGGCGCCGTGAATCCGGTTCCAGTATGGTTGGATGGAATGATTCTGGAAGCCACTGCAATTCATGCCAGCCACCCGAATTATCTGACGTCATCCTTACGAAAATCGCTGCTGAAAAACGACGGCAACAATCCCTTCACCAGTTCTTGGTTCCGTAGCGTTGAAGGCAGGGAACGCAGAGAGGCAATTCTCATGGATACGAGCCCATGCATTGTTCTCGCAACCAGTGGTATGATGAACGCAGGGCCCGTTGTAAGTTATTTCCAACATTGGGCTCATGAAGATCGCAATTCGCTCTGTTTTGTTGGCTATCAGGCTGAAGGCACCTTAGGAAGAAGGCTGCAAAAAGGTTTCAGCGAAGTTCCCGTTAACGTTCAAGGCAAGACCGAGATCGTGAAGGTTGGTTGTGAAATGGTTACCATCGATGGATTTAGTGGCCACTCCGACCGTCGACAATTGTTGGATTTCGTGGAAGCGATGGGATCAAAACCGCGTAATGTCTTGTGCCATCACGGCGATTACACCAAGTGCACCGAACTTGGAAAAGAACTCAGAGATCGTTACCGATGTCGAACGTTTGCACCAAAGAACTTGGAAACCATCCGGATTCTCTAATCACAAAATTGGCACATCGTAGTCACTCTGCGTCACATCTGGCAACGATTCCTTGTGAATTTCTTGACTTTGATGGATTGTTTTGTGTTGAATCGCTCCTGGTGTGCTGTTTGGCTTGCTTGAAACATTTCCGTTGAACATCATGTATCCAAAACCGGTCAGAACGGAGACTCCAATGAGTGGAACAGCCATCAATACGTTGTCACTTCTCAGAAGCATGAATAAGGCCAAAACAAACAGCCCTATGGCTGCCAATAACAACACCTGTCTGGATGCTTTGGCCATGACGCTTCCACATCTTCCGTTTTGATAGCGTTTCGTATGGTTTAAGCGAAATCCACCATGTTGTTCATGAACTGTATGCATGTTCGGTCGTTTATGGCAGGAACAGAAGGTGGAACAAAGTCGTCCCGGGGCTGGTTGATGACCGCTGTTTCTCCGTGGGGTGAAAACGCAGAGGACGCTTTTGATCAGGGGCTTGTTGAATTGGGCCTGGGCGATGCTCGGCTCATTCAAGTTCAAGGTGCAATGCTCCCTCTTGGCTTCAACATCGTTCCACCTGAGCCACTCCCCATGGGTTCCTTGGTCGAGTGCCACTTGGCCACAGCCTATGCTTGGAGTGGTTCTACAGCGTGTGCTGGTGTTGGCTATGCACTTTGTCAAACGCCTGAAGGTGATGAATGCGCTATCGTTGCTAGCATTACAACGGAAGTTGATTATGAAGAGACCGTGCTTCTGTTGCGCCGCAACATCCAACGACGTCTTGCTTCGAGGGACTTGGAGGTGCTCTCTTTCGATGTTGCAGTCGATGAAGTGACAGCAGGTCAAGACCACCACGGTGTTGCAATTGCTGCGCTAATTCTACCAGACTCGCTTCGCATGGCGGGTCGTGGCCGAACCGGTCCAATCCGTGGCGGATTAACACGTTCAGCTGAACCTGAGAAGAAACGCGTCGATACCAAAGCACCAGCAGCACCTGCACTTCGGCCAGGAGCGCGACGCAGATCCGACGGGCCAGATTTCCGATTGTGAATCTTCATAATCCGTTGGCGTGATTCACCCACATGGCAAGAACATGGTCGGTGGTTCGATGTCCTGCCTGCCGTAATTGCCATGGAATTCGAGGTAAGCCGCGACAATGTCCGCACTGTGGTCAAAACCTCCCATCAACAACTCCTGTTGTTGCCACCGCTGAGACGTCCGCACAACTTCGTATCGAGGTTGCATTAGCCAACACGCCCGAAGAGTTGAGAGATGAACTTCGAAAGAAATTGGAGAAGGTTGACCAACCCCTTATTGCTTCATCCTCATCGTCGCCTCGGGCGATTTTCAAATCGATTCAACAAATCGTTGGCGAGGATATGTTGTTGCATCGATCGGATGTTCAGGAACTCTTGGACCGTCACGATTCAGAACTGTCCGTCGATGAATTGTTGGAGCGTATGGAACTGGATGGAACAGTTGTTCGTCAGGGCAAAGGGTGTTGGCTTCTTCTTGAGTGAAGTTCATATGCACTACCACGTCCGACAAACCAAGGGCGTATGGGTTAGTTTGGCCTATACTCGGGGCTTTGGGAGCCTTGGACCCAAGTTCAAATCTTGGTACGCCCACCAATTAATTGATGCATGGCACAACGGTCAAGTCTGTGGGCAATCCACCAAAAGATAGGCAATCCAAGTAAGTAGAGCGAATGTGTTGTCGCTAACGTAATCGAAGCGTATCCAAGGAGATAAGCAACGAATGCAAACATCAACCACGGGGAGTGAGGGAGATGCCTGAATGCTCGGCGGTGGTGCTCCAAGGTCATCATCAAACCAACACGAGCAAAAAATTTGAACGGTTGAATTCCCGACTTTTCTGAACCATAAACGGCTTTAATGGGGACATCAACAACCTGCTTTCCTTTGCTTGAAAGTCGAATCAACCAAAAATTAGGATAGCCATAACCCCTCCAGGATTTGTCCCAATCCCATTCATTGAGAAGGTTCGATGACGTTGCAGTAAAGCCACATTGCGGGTCCTTAACTACGCGACCACTTGCTAACGTTGTCAACCAACCAAGAATCTTTGAAGCTCGACGCCGACGTTTTGGCATTTGTTGAATGTCTTCAGTCGTTGTCATGCGGTTGCCTTTCACATGCTCAGCAACATCATTGATGATGGGCTGGATTACAGCATGCAAATCGCTTGGATCCATTTGACCGTCTCCTGCCATGACTGCGCTGATGAACGGTTGGTCCATTGTTGCCAAAAAGTGCTGGTGGCCGAGGTCAATGGCACCACCAACGCCCAAACCTTGTGTTCTGATGACGTCCACATCGACTGCAGTCGAAGCATTGCTTGCCACATCATAAGTTGAATCGGTTGAACCATCATCGATGACGACTGCACGGTCAACGAAGGGAGGAAGCGTTTCCAAGACTTGCAAAATGTGTTGTTCTTCGTTTTTTGCTGGAATGACCACGCCGATTGCATGTCCATTCATCATGTCTTGCGCCAAATCATGTCAGCAAAAAGGACTTGTGAAGCAAACACATGGGGAGCATTGAAAGGCAGGAAGTTGAGCAGCAAGCGTGGCGAAGGTCCCGCTCCGCATCGTTGGCATTGGCCGCAACATCGAGTTGCGGGTTGTGTCCTTTATCACGCGTGCACGTCAGGCATCGGATGACGTTGTGTTCATCGATACCGGTTCGGAAGATGAGACTGCAATATTGGTTGAAGAGGTTGGCTGCAAGTTGCTAAGGTCAGAAAAAGAGGACATTCTATCCGCAGCATCATGCCTCAAAAATTCGGATCTGCAACCAGCAGAAAATTATCTTTTCATCCATATCAACAAGCAGTGGTCCTTGCGGGAATTCCCTCTGCATCTCAATCGTTGCAGAGAAAACTGGGACGTTTACATCGGATTGCTCTCGAGTGAAACCGAACCAATCCCACGTCCAAGCGAGAGTTTTCTCGCCGATTCGATGTTTCAACATGCTTCTGTGAGTTCTGCAGGTTTGGATGAGCTGGCAACGGCGAAAAGCGATGCAAACGCTCACGATCTGTCCGGCCAGTTGCGTGTTCGTGTCATTGAATCCCGAACGCTGCCTTCGCTCCCTCAACGAGAATCGCTGGCGACGGCGTCTCGATTTGCTCAATTGTTTATGTGGATGATTGAGTCTCGACACCCTCTGTTTTTGTTTGGTATCCCTGGCGTCGTCTTGTTTGTTCTTGGATATCGCCTCTCAGGCGGCGTGGTCACCACGTTCACGGAATTATCAACGGAATCCATTGGGGTTACGTTGCTCACCATCGCAATGACATTGTTTGGGCTGTTTGCAATGATGATTGCGCTCATCCTGTACATCATGGGCAAGCAAGTCGAACAGGTTCAAGCACAATACGATTCACCAAGAGGAGGACAATGAGGTGAGCGGTCTTGTGTGTTTGGATATGGATCGTGTGCTTGTCGATCATTTCTCAACTTGGCAATTTGTTTACGATCGTTTGGGAATCAACAACGACGAGTCGTTCAATCTTTACAATCAGGGTCTGTTGGACGAATGGGATTGGATAAAACTCGATATTGCGCTCATCAAAAACAGTTGGCGGGACCAACACGATTCGGAGATTACGGATGCTGATTTACGCTCGTGTATGGAAGGCATGCCGATGATGAAAAATTATCGACTTCTCATACAAACGCTTCTTGATGAAGGACACCATATAGCCATAGTAAGTGGTGGCTTACAACAAACGGCTCGCGACATTGCTTGCCTGTTTCCGAGTAAGAAAAAGTGGCAACGAAGGTGGGGTGGAATCGATCGCCACACCGCCGCCCGAATCGCACAGGGTTACGACACGCGTTTGCATGTTTTTACCAACGGATGGACCACGGATTCGGGACAATCCGATAGCACATGTATGGTTCAAGATTACGGCCGGTATCAGGTACAAATGGATGGGAAAGGAGCTTTGGTACGGATGTTGTGTCGTCGATTGAATGTCGATTCAACTCGAGTTGTAGCAGTTGGTGATTCCGCTGGTGATATCGGAATGTTCAAAGAAGCAGCACATGCCATTTGCTTCAATCCATTGGATGAGCGTCCACTCCCATATGCGGATGATGTAATTCGGGAGAAGGATCTTTCACTGGTTCTCGCTTCATGCCAAGACTTTTTTTCCTCAATTTGATGCAGGTGAAATGTTTTTATTTCGTCTTGTGATAATATCACTATGAGACTGCAGCGTGAGGGAGCGTTTTTCTTGGTCTTCACTCTTTTACTGGTTTGCTGTTCTCCGACCATGCAAGGTCAACAGCCACTCGGTTCAGTAAATCTTGATTGTGATGGGCCATTGAACATACCTGTTTATCCAGGTTCAACAAAGATCGGTTCTGTCATCTGTACTGTTGAAAACCCGACGAGTTTTAATGAAAAAATTGAAATCGATGTCGACTCAGGAAATCTCTCGAATTCTGCTCCAGGCTCCATCCACGTTCCTGCAGGCGAAACAGAGGAATTTCAAATCAATGTACGAGCTGAAGAGGGGATGCTTGCACAATCGCTGACGCTCGTCGTCAAAGCAACAGTCACAGAAGTAAACGGCGCACCGCCACCGAATTTGGCCGAGGATGAAGAAGAAGAGATCATCAACATTCTACAATACGGTCGTGTTTCAATATCGTCAGAAAATTTTTCGTATCGTTCAGGTATTGGCGATGATTTTTCAATCGAATTCACAGTTCGCAATGACGGAAATGGCGACGATACACTTCAATTGTCCTCCCTAGGCCCTCGAGACGAGGCTTTGGAATCAGCGGGCTACGGCGTTGTGTTCCCCTCCGAAAATATTCGGCTTGCACCTGGAGAAAGCGAAACAGTCGTTGTTTACCTTAAGGCCCCCAATCAGGTATCATCGAACGCCTTACAAGAAGGCTCGTTGTTGGTGGACAACTTTGACATGGAACTCTCCGTTTCATCTGAATTTTCGTGCAAAGATGAATCCGGATGTTTCACGGAATCTCTGATTTTCATCATTGAATTGGAGGAGGAAGTTCCAGTTTCGGGCAAAACTACAGGGGATGCATCAGGCGGCTTTTCAAGCATGTTGGGCGGTGATGGTATCGCTGAGGAGATCGGTGTTGCAGCATTCTTGGTCGTAATCGTTGGACTTCTGTTCTATGCTTCAAACCGAAACTCAGTCGAGAAGTTTTGATTAATCTGATTCCTTGGCCGACTCATGGAGGAGAAGACAATGCTTGAACGCCTCCAAGAGAATCCACTATTCCGTTCGTTCCTTCTTTACTCTGCGTTTAGAGCAGTATACGGGATTGGTATTCTTCTGGTCGCTTATTTCTTTGCAAAATCAACCGATGCACCGTGGTGGGCGGCTGTACTGATTTTCGTTGCATCGATGATCTTCTCGCGAATTCTCTTCAAGTACATTAAATCAAAATCTCAGGCAAAACCATCACCCTCAGAGTAATAAACGAGTTTACTCAAAGACCCACTATGAGCAACGTTGATGATTTTCTGACAAGCATCTGCACAAATTGTGGTTTCCTTCTTGGCGAGTTTATACCAGGTATGCCTTGTCCGCATTGCGATGAACCTATGTTATGAAATGGAAACATCGTGCTCTTCGAAAACCTCGATCACGTGTTTCAGAGTGTTCTCATTGACATGTTCAGGTGGATGTACACCGTGTCCAAGGCCACAATACGATGGCCCTTTGGTTGCAAACAAGGAAGCCAGGGCATAGGTCACAAGTCCAGTGGTACGTGCCATTGAGCCATGACCATTTTTCCCGTAGTCGACAACTGTCCACTCCCGAACGGACGTTTTGGCACTGCAACGCACTCTAAGCCAGGTAAATTCAGGTCGTTCCTGGTCGAATTTCCACGCCTTAATGAGCTCTTCTTCCGGAATAGTGTGCCCTTCTGCAAGCCATCGGTCGATGTGTTGTGGCCAACGGACCGTGTACTCTGCCATATCGTTCGCATCGATTGTTTTCAGAACGCTGCGTAGACCGTCTGTGAGGAATGCATCCATCCCATCCGTTCCTTCAACTTCAATTCGGTGACGTTCCGTAAGTGCGGGAACGGTAACGATTTCACCGGATCGAACAATTCGCGCTGGTCGCGTGTATTCTTCGATGACATCGGATGGTGAAAAAGGCGCCATATAGGACCATTTGTCATCGGCTTGTGTTGGATTCCCTCCAACGTGTATGCTGACTTCATCCATTGGACCCAACTCACGTTGTGCCTGTGCAAGCAACATGTTCGAAAATCCTGGGGCAATTCCAACATCCCATATCATGGTTGAAGCGTGTTGTTTTGCCATCGCATCCAACGTTTGTGGGTCTTCTTCAGTAAAAGCAAGGTCGACGATTTGATGCCCACCCGCAATCAATGGTTTGCGAACATCGTGACCGATTCTTCCAGGAAGCATATTGACAACAACAGTCGGAGAGGTTAAGGCGTTCACATACGCATAAGCATCTTGTTCTATAGAAATTACGTCGGTTCGCTCAGTCAAGGAATTTGGAATCCGAATATCGACGGCTGTTACCTTGTGGCCGTCATCCGCCAGTCGATGAATGACGTATTCGCCAACAAGGCCGCAACCAAGTGCTACTATGGGTGGCATAGGGAGGCCTCAGGGGGTGACCCGACGTGAATCTCGTGGAAACGGTATGACTTCACGTATGTGATCTGCTCCACTCAGCCATGAGCAAACACGATCAACACCTAGGCCAAAACCACCATGCGGAACGCCACCATAGCTTCGGGTATCGATGTAGAACTGGTAGGCCTCCTTTGGCGTTCCTTCTTCATCCAATCGAGCGAGAATCTCTTCTTCTGACCACGTTCGTTCACCCCCACCAATGATTTCACCATATCCTTCCGGTGCAAGCAAATCGTGGCAAAGAACGTACTTTTCATCGCTAGGATCCTCGCGATGGTAGAACGGTTTGGCTATTTTTGGATAGTGCGTCAAAAAGTGTGGCACGGCGAAATCTTGGGTGAGAATCTTCTCTTTGGAATAATCTAGGTCTTGCCCCCACTCCACTTCAACACCTTTTCCTTGGAGAATTTCGATGGCTTCATCGTAGCGCATTCTTGGGAACGGTGTATCAGCATAGCGTTGAATCAACTCAAGGTCTCGACCAAGAACCTGCAGTTCGTCGCTGCGCTCCTCGAGAAGTGTTGAGGCGATGTGACGGACAACTCCTTCTCCATGGTGCATCACTTCGTCGTTGGTCGCCCATGCAATCTCCATCTCGGCATGCCAAAACTCAGTTAAATGGCGCCGAGTACGTGACTTCTCCGCTCGGAAGGAGGGTGCAATCGTGTACAATCGCTCCAGGGCTGGCATCGCAGCCTCGGCATAAAGTTGCCAAGATTGGGTGAGATATGCTTTGCGCCCAAAGTACGGTACTTCAAACAGTGTTGACCCACCTTCAACCGCTCCGGCGACGAAGTTTGGTGCTTGATATTCAACGAAATCCAAGTCCCTGAAATAGTTGTGAATTGCTCCAAATACCGACGATCGCACTTTGAGCATTGTTGTCATACGACCGGTTCGAAGGTAGAGGTGACGGTTGTCCAGAAGGAACTCCGTTTCACCGCCATCGGCTGCTTTCATCGCTGATTCTGTAATCGGGAAGGGGCGCTCAGGATCGACAGGACCTACGATTTCAAGTCCAGAGACAACCAATTCATGCCCTCCTTCGCTGCGTTCGTCAACGTTAACTGTGCCTCTGATGATAACGGATGATTCGATTAACGCTGAGGCGATGGCCTCAAAGGCTTCGTCACCAATGACGTCTCGTTTTGCGACGCACTGGATGATTCCTGTTGAATCTCGCAACACTACGAATCGTATTTTGTTGGACCCTCGAGTTCGCTTAATCCAACCTTTGAGTTCGACGTCTTGCCCATCATAATCGCCGTTTTGCACATCACCAATCCAGATGTCTTTGGCCATGTCGTTCCGTTTACGTTCTCACATATCATGTTTGAAGTCCGACCTGTTGGCGATGGAGGGCAAAACAAGCGGTTGTTTGCTGAGAGTATCGAAAGCATCAAACGATACGCGAGGAGGAACGTGGCGTGAGCAAAATTGTGGTTTACGCCATCGGAGGGAATGCACTGGCCCCTCCGGACGGTTCCTCGGATGGCGAGCACGCCTTGGTCCTCGCCAAAGTCATGAGTGATGTTGTCGATCTCCTTGAGGCCGGTTGGTCGGTTGTGCTCACGCACGGAAACGGGCCACAAGTTGGTGAATTGATGGCGCTTGATTCCGATGTTTCACACACCATGGATGCGTGGGTTGCAGCGACACAAGGAATGATTGGCCACACCTTGTCCCTACAACTCAACAGCATTCTCAAACATCGTCACAGGCCGGAAAGAACCGCAGTGGTTCTCACTCGGGTGCTTGTGGATGAAAACGACCCAGCGTTTGCCTTGCCTACCAAACCTGTTGGACCTGTCTTATCGGCTCAGGAAGTCATGGAGCGAGATTGGGACATAGCCACCACAGTGCATGGTCCTCGACGCGTTGTCGCCAGCCCATTGCCAAAGACAATCCTCGACCTGGACGTCATTCGAACACTCGTCGAACAACGTGCAGTCGTTATTTGCGGAGGTGGAGGAGGGATTCCTGTCGTTGAACAGGAGCGTCATTACAACGGTATTCCAGCAGTCATCGACAAGGACAGGCTTTCTTCACTCCTCGCGGTCGACTTGAACGCTGAGGCTTTGATAATCTCAACAGGCATTCAATCGGTATACACGAATTTTGGTCAAGAAGATCAAGTTGAACATCGCCATCTTTCCCTCAATGAAGCGAAAAAACACCTCGAAGATGGACAGTTTCCCGCTGGCTCAATGGGTCCAAAAATCAACAGCATGCTTGAAGCAATTACCGCTCAGCCGAGTATGCGTTCCATACTTTGCCAGCCTGGTGATGCGCTTTCTGCAATGAGAGGCGATGCTGGAACCACATTGTCCCAAGATGATTAAATACATCCTTTCGGACCGTGGAATGGGCCTGTAGCTTAGTCAGGTAGAGCGACGGACTCTTAATCCGTCGGTCGCGGGTTCGAACCCCGTCAGGCCCGCTTCAGTCGACCTGCTGGATTCATGAGTGTTTTTACACCATCCTT
>PBSP01000021.1 GCA_002726845.1 Methanobacteriota archaeon
AAGTGAGGAGATTCACGGGCCTGTGGGTTAGCTTGGCCTATACTTGGCGGCTGGGGGCCGTCAGACCCCAGTTCAAATCTGGGCAGGCCCACTCCTCATACGTTAGGAGAATCGCTGTGCCGAGAAAGCCTTGCATTGATATGGCTTGGATGCTAGCATGATGCATGCGCCTTCAAACGACGGTACTGATTTTCCTGATGCTGGGGATGTCAATAACGCCGTTGATATCGGCGGATTCAACCATTTCGACCACAACAACATGGAGCGGCACCATTGTCCTAAGTGGAAATGTTACGGTCGATTCATCAACCACACTTGTGATAGAACCGGATACGGTTGTCGATGCGCAATCCTACTGGCTGCAGATTGATGGCATACTCGAAGCCGAGGATGCAGAGTTCATGACAACGTTGGTTCCAACAAGTCTTGGATCGACAGGAGCTGGATTGTGGGGAGGAATTTCAATTTCTTCCACCGGAAGCGCCACCCTCACAAATACCAGTATATCTGGAGCAGAGTCTGCTTTGAAGGTTTATGGTGATGCATCAGTTCATGAGTCCATTACAGTTACGAACAGTTACGTTGGTTTCGATGTCGCTTCCACGGGAACCTTGTCCGCAGAGAATGTCACAATGTCGACCATCGACATTCAATCCATTGTCAACCATGGCGTGCTTGCAATCAATACAGGTCTCTTTACAAATACTGCAACAGGCATACATTCGACGAACGATTTAACGGCAAATGACGTTTCATTCTTTGATACAGGTTTTGCGATCGACGTCGTCTCAGGAACGGCAGGCGTTGTTGGATTGGGACTTGATAACGTGAGCGTTGGAATCGGTTCAGATTCAGGCGCCTCAACCACCGTTTCCAGCATCTATGGCCAACATGTGGCTCTCGCAGTTGACGGTACAGATGCAGATGACCTCTTGGTTTCAAACGCCCTCATTTCAGGTGATCGACTTCTTTGGGGCACTATGAACAGCATCACTCTTTCCGACATCAATTTCACGCAGGTTGATGCCGAGCGGTCTGTAGCTGACGTCCGTTGTCTTGTCAAATGTACTTTTGACAACATCCATCTGCACAATACCGATGTTGCTATGGACGTTGATGGTCCAGGTTCAATCACGGTTGCGAACTCAACGATTTACGCAGAAGAAATTGGATTGCGAGCGTCGGGAACAGGCTTATTGTCAATGGAAGCAACAACACTAATCTCAAACGGCACCGCTTTATCTCTATCAAGTATTGATTCAGAATTAAACCATTCAACCGTATCACTCAACGATGGAATTGGTCCAGCCGTCAAACTCCTCGAAGGCCATCATCAATGGGACGACGTTGATGTGACAAAACCCTACAACAACTTTGACACAGAATCGACGGGCATTGATGCGTGGTATACCACAATCACGGCCTCTTCAATCGCAACGAACGGATTCGCGTATGGCGTCGACCTTGAAGACTCGACGCTGAGTGCCGGCATTGGGGCATTTGTCAATGGAAATGTACAGGGTATTCATGCGGTGGACTCCCAGATTCATGTTGGCGATTTAACGACTACTGCACAAGAGCAAGGGCTCGTCTTGAGCGAGTTGTCAACAGCGATTATTGAAGATTGGACGGCGAATTTACACAATTCGCCCTTGCTTCTAGAGGATGGTTCTGCCGCCCATGTTCGAACATTCACACCACTCAATACAGCACAGTCTTCAAGTGACGCTTTGGGTGACGGACTGCTTCTTTACGGAGGCCCTACTACAAGCACCATTTCAACCACAGAATACGGCTATCTTCATGAAACCTACGTTTCTTTTGTTGATGCTGACAACCAGCCAGTACAAGCAACTGCAGATGCATATGGATTTTCAACACTGGCCGATACAAACGGGATTGCCTCCCTCCCTCTGCTTGCCTCTGGGACGCATGTTGAAGTGTTGTACGATGGTCAAGGAGTTAGCAAGGAACTCTTTGGAAATCAGCAAGGACAGACTGTACAAATTGTAACGCTACCAGAGGGCGATTGGAATCTACCGGCGTCTTCCACAATTGTGCTGGGTTCAAGGCCAGATGGTCAACCCCACCACCTGAATGGCAATCTGGTGTTCGGCACCCAATCACAACTCAAACTTGTTGACACCACTCTGATTGTTGATGCATCTTCTTCCGTCGATCTCGGACCTTCAGGTACACTCAGTGGTGACAATGGTGTGTTGAATGCAACGTCACTAACGCTGAGTGTACAATCAACGTTGTTATCGGAAGGTGAGGGGCTAGAAGTTCAATCCCCAGTTCAGTGGTCATGCTCCCAACCCCAGACCGTTTCCAACATTCGTTTCATGGCATCTGTTACTCTTTCACCACTGTGTGAGGTGGAGATGATTGGCGGCCAAGCAGATGTGGCCATATCCATCGGTTCAGGCGCATCATTTTCATTGATTTCTACAGTTAACATCGAGGTGTTGGATAAAGGAATTCCAGTTGAAGGTGCAACCATCATTGTCGGGGGACAAACGGTACAAACGAATCCAGCGGGTCAAGCAACAGCTCAAACAACAGCTCGTACGGTCAACGCCCAAGGCGATGTTCAAGAAGGAACCAAAACAGTAACGATGCAAATTGGATCGTTTACTGAATTCTATGCATGGGATACCAAACAATCAACATCCCATACCTTCATGGCATCAACGGTGCCAAATGGCGTAGTAACCTCTTGGTTAATTCTGGAAGAAACATGGAGCCCTTATCGTCTTGAAGGCGACCTAACGATTGCGTCAACGACCAGAATGACAGTGAATGATGGTGTTGAACTTCGTATTGCATCAGATGCTGTAATTGACGTGAATGGCGTACTTGAGGCTGGTGCTGCAACCATTTCTTCAACTGGATTTGGAGCTCGATGGGGCGGTCTTCTACTGGACGGAGTCGTTGGATCTCGCATCGATTTGTCGGGTACGACTCTCGTTGAAGGCTCTCCACTTGTCACCTTCTCAGGACTTGGTGAACTCAGTGCCCAAGGGGCTCAGTTCGCTCGTTCTGCTGGAGCAGACCCGCTGTTCAACATCCATGCATCGGCGCAATCTACCCTAACGCTCATCGATTCAGAATTGCGTGATGCCGGGTCGATGTGCATTCAGAGTCAAAGTGAGGATTCCACGATTGTTCTTGAAAGAGTGACCCTCTCGGATTGCAATGGAGATGGAATTTGGGCCCGTCTCTCTTCAATACAGGTTCGAAACATTTCGCTTGAGGAGGGTATTGAAGACGGGATCGATTTAATCGGTGTAACGGGTCAAATCAGTGGTGTACAATCCGATTTGTTCAACGGAGATTATGTTGTTCGTTTGCAATCGATTGAAGAGCGATTCTATTTCCACGATTCTACAATTCACGCAGGTGCAGAAGGCGGTATATTCGCGTCGAAGTGCAGTGATGTGGTGCTGAGCAATTTAACAGTCATTGGGGCTCCAGCAATTGATCTTGATGAAACATCCGGAGCAATGCACAACATCGTTCTACAGGGCCAGGACTCGGGTATCGGCCTCACCATACGACACGGATTGTCGGAACCTGTCGTTGGAGATAGTATTCAAATTTCAGACTATTCGATTGGCCTCAAACTTCACGCTCATGGGTTTGAGGAACCATCGCCTGCGGTGATGAGAAACATATCCATTGATTCAATTGAAGCGATTTCAGCCGAATTGTTCGATCTTCGTTTGGAGTCATCAACAACGAATGGCAACATTTCAATTGCAAGCAGTACAATCAACGCCGTCGACTCCACTCTTACAGGAGCAATCCTGCTTGATTCGGATGGATTGCTAAGTGAATGGACAACACACTCATTGCAAGCGCTTCTTGGTGGGGAGGTTGTTGCTGCATCCTATTCATTGACATCGGACATGTTGTCTGCGCCAATCGAAGTTTCTGGCTCCTTTATTGATGTTGAAATGCTCTACAAGCAGACAACCGGTGATGGCTCCACATCGGCAGCGGAAGCCACTGCAACAGTAGTATCGGCGTTGAGCCTCCCAACAACGAAAACATTCCTGATTGGAAAAGAGTCACCTGCAATCATTCAGATTCCTTTAATCGCAAACACGCCGCCTACGCTTTCAATACTATCTCCAAACTCGGGGCAACGTTACATGGAAACGACTCCTGTTGAGGTTTCTGTTACTGTGACTGACGACACAACAGAACCGAGTGAAGTTACGCTTTCTTGGGCGATATTTGATGCTCAAAACAATCTTGTTGATGAAGGTCAATCCGGAACAAATTCGTTCAACATTACATCGTTGCAAACAGGCCTCTTTGTGATTCAATTATCCGCTGAAGATAACCTTGGGCTTGTGACAATAGCCGAGGTTGATATTGAAATTACTCAACTTGATACAGACTGGGATTGGACTTCCACCTGCAGTTCTGAAACATGGTTTGATGGAACGACTGGGTTACAGTGCGGTCCGGATATTTACGATCCAGATGACGATAACGACGGCCGTCTAGATTCAGACGATGCATGGCCCAAAGACCCATGCGCTTGGATTGATACAGATGAAGATGGGCAACCAGATACGATTGAATGTCCTGAAGGGATGTCAACAACATTGTTTGAAGATCAGGATGACGATGGAAACGGCATTCTTGATGAATCCGAGAGAATGACCCTCGAGACATCAGATGGCTCCGCAACTCCATTGATGCTGGTCGCATCAATCGTTATTCTTGTTCTCCTTGTTTTCATACTCCGGATTCGTGGCGGGGGCCCAAAGACTCTGGGTGAAATCGACGAACGAATGCTTTGAGGTGATTGATTGCTTCCAAGTGCAGAACCCGTTGCGATTGCGATGGTCCTCATTCTTGCGGCAATTGTTGCATGGGACGCATGGTGGCTTACACGACAGCATCGGGATATTCCTCAATTTGGACGTTTACCCAACAACGGGTTCGCATGGAAGAGCGAGCGCAGTCACGAACTGTTTCGTCAATGGGCAAATTTGGGTTCTATGGCAGCGATGATGGCTCTACCATGGGCATTTGCTTCTTTCTCGAATACTCCAATTACCTACGTTGTTCTTTGGGATGTGCTGCTTGGATTGCACATCATTTCGTTGTTGGTTCCCAAGCGATATGCAGTCACAACGACGCATCTCTTTGCCGATGGCCAACGCTATCCATGGGAGCGTCTTACACTTGCAAAACGTCAACCAAAGCACAGAATTATGTTGTTGCGCAGGGGTTGGGGCCCGTTTGGGCCATTACCTCTAGGAGGGGATCGAGACGATCTTGACATCGCAGCAGAGAAAATTATTGAAATTCTCAATCCAAATCAGGAGGAATGACGAAGGGTTATGGCTAAGTGATTCCTTTACATGTTCCCTTTATGGAATGGGCGCGCAGTGATGATGACGTTGTTGTAGTTCTTGAACCAGGAGAGGAAATTCACACCTCCCTTCGCAAACTAGCAGACGATCTTGGTATCAATGGAGCCGTCATAACGAGCGGGATTGGGCGCACAGTGAACTCTGTATTTGGATACATGGACGATACATTCACTTATCATCGGCGAACCCTTGAGCATCCCGCTGAACTTGTGACGCTTCAAGGTAATCTCGCACGACATGAAGACGGTTCTGCGTTCACGCATCTTCACGCAACGTTTGCTGACGATGATTTTGTAACAAAGTCGGGTCATATGTTTGAGGCGACAGTGTTTGTTGTTGCCGAGATACACATGCGTGTAATGTCAAAAATTGTGATGACCAGATGTCCGATGATCGATGGCGAGTTTGTAGAACTTAAGTTGCAAAATCAAGAACCTTAAATGGGGTCGAGACGGTGGTAGTACATGGCTCGGGAAGAAGAAGAATCCGTTGCTTCTCAGAGTCGCGAAGCATGGTTAGCTGAACAAATAGCGTACCATTCCGACCTGTATTACAACCAAGCAAAAACTGAGATATCAGATGCAGATTTTGACACTCTTTGGGACGAATTGAAGGGACTGAATCCGCAGCACCCACAATTGCAAAGAGTTGGTGCAGAGGTTGATCCAGGAACGGTCAAAGTCGACCATATGTTCCCAATGCGTTCGCTTAACAAAGGAGTCAACGATGAAGACATTGCCCATTTCGTCAAGGAATCATCGCTTGAGTCAACCCGATTTATTTCCCAGCCAAAGCTTGACGGTTCTGCTCTTTCCTTAGAGTACAGAAAAGGTCGGTTGGTCAGAGCAGCAACGCGCGGTAATGGAAATCGCGGTGAAGATGTCACAAAAAATGCACGCAAGGTCGAGAATGTACCGCATACACTCGGTGTGGAGGTTGATATGCACATCCGAGGCGAAGTTGTGATGAAGAAGTCTGTCTTTGAGGAGAAGTATCGCAACATTTCTCCAAATCCTCGAAACCTTGCAGCCGGGGCTCTTCGCCAAAAGAAGGCTGATGGGAAAGCCGATGCGAGCGATCTAGTGTTCTTGGCATACGATGCTAAATTCCCGTACGAAGCAAGCCGCCATCCCGACTCTGAAGCACCTCCAAGTGACCCATACGACAGTCTTATTCTTGAATGGTTGAGCAAAACAGCAGGTGTTGAACCTGCACCATGGATTGTTCATGATGCGGATGCAGAAGAGGCATCCATAGAATCACTCTGTCAAGAGACCCGAGAATGGAGTGAAAAGCGAGAATCCTACGCCTTCGAAATTGATGGACTTGTCTTCAAAGTCGATGATCTTGAGAAACGGGATTTACTTGGTATGACTGCGCACCATCCCAGGTGGGCACTTGCATGGAAATTTCCTCCAGAAGAAGCGACTTCGGTCCTCCTTAGTGTTGATTGGCAAACAGGCCGAACAGGCACGATAACCCCGGTTGCGCGTATCGCCCCTCAACGCGTTGGGGGCGTGACTGTGGAGAATACCACCCTTCACAATCTTGGCGAAGTTGAACGATTGGGCATCCAAGTCGGAGATAAGGTCCGCATCGTCCGACGGGGTGACGTTATCCCAAAGATCGAAGCGACACTTGGACCCGCAACGCAGCAAGATGTAGAAGGTCGCGTGCATGCTGATGGAGAACCCTTCAAGGGTGCTTTACCACAACGCCGGTCAATCTCACCTCCAGATGCATGCCCTGCGTGCGACGGGCCGATTGAGGTCGAGGGAGCATTCCTTCGATGTCCGGATGTTCATTGTAGGGCTCGGCTTGGCCGAAGTGTTCTCTACTATTGTAGAGCGCTTGAGATGGATGGTATTGGAGAGAAGCTTGTGGAGCAACTCATTGATGAAGACCTCGTATCGAGTATTGCAGACTTGTATCGACTTGATGAAAACATGTTGCTTTCGCTGGATAGGATGGGCAAGAAGTCAGCAGACAACGTTCTCAATGAAATCAATAAGAGTCGCTCGATGCCCTTCTCGAGATTCTTGAGTGCCCTTGGTATACCAGGCATCGGCCCTGAACTTGCAACATCAATGTCGTATCATTTCCAAACTCCAGAACGGTTGTTCGAATGGATAGGAAAGACGCTCATCGATGATGCAGAAATGGGCGAAATAACCTCCATTGATGGTGTTGGTGACATTGTTGCATTGCAGTTGCGAGACGGAATGCTCCATAGGAAAGACGCAATTCTCGACTTGCTAACTCATCTTTCTCTTGAAAAGGATGTTCGCATTGCTGGAGGCGGCCCGTTTGAGGGGATGACCTTCTGCGTGACAGGCACGCTTTCCGAATCGCGGAAAAACATTCAAGCTCGGATTAAATCAGCAGGAGGGAAAGTTGTAGGGAGCGTCTCAGGCAATTTGTCGGTACTTGTAGCTGGTGCAAATGCAGGTTCAAAACTTGCCAAAGCAGAGAAACTCAACCTTACCGTCTGGAATGAAGAGACACTCTTGCAGCGCATTTCCGAACGCAGTAACGTCAATGAGAGGAAACCTCCGACGAGTCAATCAACTCTCTTTGATTACTGAGAAAATATTTCTTCGTCAGAACGAACATTCTTAACGAATGTAACTCTTTTGCTGTGTTATGCAGGTCAAGGCTCTCCTTCTCTCAGCGGTTGTTGCTTTGGTTATGCTTTCGCCTGCAATTGAGGCATACTCTAGCGGCAAACACAACTCATCTGGAGGTTGTGGTTGCCATTCCAGTGTCACTTCTGTGACGATTTCAGAAAACTTCCCAACGTCCTATACACCCGGCCAAGTTTATTCCATCCAAATATCCGCTTCAGGAAGCGTGTCAGGGAGCAAGGGGGGATTCAACGTCGAAGTAAACAAAGGGACTCTTGCTACTGGTGGTAATTCGGGGGTAAAAGTGAGCGGAAATTCGATCACTCATTCAAACAAAGCAAGCCGCACATGGGCTTTCGATTGGACGGCGCCTTCAGCGGGGAGTGGTTCCGTATCGGTTGGTATCGCTGCAATGATTGCAAATGGAGCAAGCACCAGCGGTGATGCTTGGACAACGACCAGTTTGACAATTACGGAGACCGTTGTTGTTACCAATTCTCCTCCGGTTGCTACAGACGTGCAACTCACACCTGTCCACGCAACAACTTCAGACAATCTGGTGCTTTCCTACACGTTCAGCGATTCTGATGCTGGTGATACCGAATCTGGAACATCCATTCATTGGAGTAAAAACGGCATACATCAAACGCAACATGATGGGTTTTTGACACTCTCAAATTCACATACTGCTCGTGGTGACGAGTGGCACGTGTCGGTAACCCCGAGTGACGGTCAAGAATTTGGTACTACAGAGCAATCGAACACAATTACTGTACTCAACTCACCCCCAACAATTGGCTCTGTGTCCCTAACGCCCGCAAACCCCACTACGGATGATGATGTTGCAGCAGCAGTGATCGGACAAAACGACCATGACGGCGATTCGTTGTCGTTTGAATATCGATGGTACTTAGGTGGAAATCTGCAAGACGGGCTAAACGACCTCACGGTGTTGCCATCCTATGCAACTCGAAGCGGCGACGTGTGGGAGGTCGAAGTTAGGGCTTATGACGGTCAAAACCTGTCTTCATGGGTACGTTCCGCTCAACTATCGATCGGGGGACAGGCTTCGAATACTCCACCTGCAGTCACTTCCGTCACACTCTCTCCAACAAATCCTACAACAATCGATTCGTTGGAAGTATCACTTACCTCGACCGATGCAGAATCGGACACCATCACCGACACCCATTATCGTTGGCTGAAAGATGGTTTGATGACCGGAATCACCTCCTCATCAATTGATTCAGTACTGACCACAAAAGGGGAATCATGGGTTGTTGAAGCCCGGGTTTACGATGGAATGGATTGGTCGAGTTGGGTTGCATCCTCACCAGTGATGATTTTGAATACAGCTCCAACCCTTGAAACCGTTACAATCAGCACTACTGAGGCTTTCACTGATGAAAACATAACACTTGATGCACTCATGAGCGATGCTGATGAAGACTCACTAACAATGCGCATTAAGTGGTATCTTGATGGAGTCCTTCAACCAGAGATTGAAAATGAGGCGACGCTTTCATCAATGTCGACGAGTAAAGGAAACGTTTGGACTGCTGTTGTCCAAGCATACGATGGAGAGGAACAGAGTTCGCAGAGCCAAACACTTTCAGTTTCCATTCTCAACTCGGCACCTGTTGTCACCCTTGGGTTGAACGAGGAAGTGACTTCACAAGACAATCTTTCACTGACGACCGAAATTGTTGACGCCGATGACGATGCTGTAGAAATCGTGTCGATTGAATGGTTGCGAAACAGTTTCCGTGAGGGGGCGCTCGATGGTGAAACTGTCGTGCCAGCCTCGTATTTGGGACCAGGTCAAGAATGGAGCGTTGAGGTAGNCGTGTCGGACGGNGAGGCCACGGTTCTGTCTGAATCTTCTGTAGTGGTCGAAAATGCCGCTCCTANCGCACAAATTCTTGTGCTTACTGAGAAGTTGTATGCAGGAGAACGGGTCGTTTTGACAGGGTCACAATCTTTCGATCCAGACAATTCAATTGTTGCATATCAATGGTCTTGGGCAGGTGGAAGTGCAACCGGAGTTGAACTTTCTCTACTGATGCCAGAAAGCAACGGCCTTGAAATTACGCTTGTTGTTACCGATGCATCTGGAGCCATAAACTCCACAACGACGACTTTGAACCCAATTCCAGCCCTATCTTGTCCGGTTTTGACATCGGCTGTATCCGGTCATGATGTCGTGCTTTCTTGGACATGGACATCATCTGAGCCAGCAACGTTTGAAGTAACCCGTAACGGGGTATTGATTGGAGTGACAAACGCAACCACATTCAGCGATACACCAAGTCTGATTGGTATTTCATCTTATCAAATTCAAACCATATTGGGCGACCGTGTTCTCGAAGCATCCTGCCAATCCCCAATCACGAACGCCGTTCTGGAAGGACAATTGGAAGACATTGAACAAGGCCCCTCTGCTGTGGCTGGATTAGGATTGGGGTTGGCCTATGGTGTCATTGGAATCTTACTTTTCACCATGGGATTGCTGCGCGGGAGGCGACAGATTTGAGATCGAAGCTGGTCTTGCTTCTGGTTCTCTCACTCCTTTTGCCTCTGCACGTAAGCGGCAATAAAGGCGGTGTTGGTAACGGTTTGGAAGACATGCAATGTGGGGGGGCGTGTCACGGAGATGCGAATCAAAATGCAACATCCAATTTGCAACTCAACTTCTTGCAACCTGAAAGTGTCTGGGTTGGTCAGCCAACAGAAATTACTGTTCAGATATCAGGATTTGGTGTATTGCATGATGTCAATCAAGTGGGCGTGTTTTTGCTGTCATCTACTAATGCTAACGGCGACATACCCACATCAAACGGTTGGGAGATTCTTTCAGATGGATTCGGTGGTGTCAACAATTACATCGAATACTCATCCGTAGATTCCCCGACGCTTTCCCATACGTGGATTCTACGGCCTGACGAAATCGGTGAAAAAACCCTCTATGTTTCGGTTCACCACGGCGACAATACAGGAAGCAATGCAGGACGTCCGTTTTCAGGGGTATCTCAACCGTTCCTCGTTTCAGTCGAACCAATTCCAGACAATCTACCCCGGTTGCATCCGGACTACAAACCACCTACATCACGAGAAATTGGACAAACAACGGAGTTGTGCATTGCAACGATTGATACAGATGATGTGACCATCGAATGGCGCGAACCTCTTGGCTCAACCTACCAAGTGGATACGGTACAGGCCGGGGATTGCTGGACCGCAGAATTACCTGCAGCTTTGAGTGCATCAACACTCGAGTGGAGGGCTCTGCTTGATGGCGAGGGCCCTCAACAATCTACACCCTGGTTCTCTCTAGCCAGTGTTGAACCTTCTTGGGAGGCAGATGAAACCGCACTAAGGCTTCAATCGATTGCTCACGTAATTTTCTTCTTTGGATTGGTTCTTCTTGTCCGCAAACCGCGCCGTATTCAGAAAGACAGCAAACAATACGAAACATCTCTCGATGATGGACTTGATTTCGTTTCAAAAGAACATCCACCACTCCCGCCCGAGGGCTTACCTCAAGGATGGACAATGGAAGATTGGCGCGTCTATGGACTGGACTATTTGGAGGGAAGGCTGTGATCGAATCAGCAACGTTCCATGTGATATCAACCGAACTCGTTGTCGGGTCATTTGCTCTCGCAGGTTTGTGTTTTGTTCTCCACTCGTTCGTTTCTATGCGGAAACCCAAAACTCAGATTAAATTCGTTCTGGATGCTACTGCGCATGTTGCATTGTTGTTTGGTTTCCTTGCACTTCCGTTTGCAATACTTTCCGGTATGTCTGCATCACCAAGCGGCACACACACATCACCGCTTTTGGTCAACAAAATGTTGCTCTCAACGGGCGGTGGGGGGCTTGCATTGGGCGTTCTTTACGCTCGATGGAAGATGTACGACGATGCATCCTCGATGCATCTTCACAATGCGTTCGGGGCGCTTTCAACTGCTTGCATGCTACTAACCGCTTCTTTGGGTGGAACGTATTCAAGAGGAGACTCGTTTACAGAATCGTTAACGTATGTCAAAACCAACACACTTCTCATGCCAACATGGATGAGTATTGCGGTGATTGCAATAATCTTGGCAGCCCTCTTGTTCCGAAGATTTTCAGCCGTAAAGCATGGATGAAGGTGACGGAGTCTCATTCGGTGCAGCTTGACTCAACAAGGATTTTAGTTGCTCTTCGAGCAGTTGAGCTTCTTTTAACAACGGTTGATCATCAAGATGTGTCGTTGGTAGAATTGCGTTGAGTTTCTTGACCAATGCTGCAGCAGCACGAGCATCTGGGAAGCGAGGATCGGCTTCAACCATTACGCTTAGAACATCGATTGCCCGCCTTCGGGCTTCACTTAGCAAAACTCCGTTCACACCACGTATTACCCCGCTTGTCAACAACGGCACGTCCAACCCATTCAGCATATCGCAAACGTTGTCGGTAGCCCCGATGCCTACCAAATCGATACCTTCAGTATCGTCGTATTCAATTGTCGGCTCTTCGATTCCAGAGTTTCCTCCTAACCCCTCCTTTGAGAACGCGTCAATCAGAATTCCCATACGAATTTTCGAACCCTTTGACCAATCGTACAGAGCCCATACAATGTCGTGTACGAGGGGGCTGGGAATAACGAGTTCGCTCATCAGCAGGATGATTTTGTCGCACCCTTCTATGCTGCACTCCGGTTTGCCAGCATACGCACGAATGATGGGCATCGGCTTACCATCGGTAACAAGTGTGAGGGGAGGGAGTCGTGGATCGACGACACCGCCTACAAACTCAAGTCCCAAATTATCGATGAGATAATGACCGACGATGCTCGATACCATGCCTACACTTGGAAAGCAAGTGATAACCAGTGCCTCTTCGGTTGCAACGTCGGCTCGAATCTTGACAAGAGTCCCTTCCATAATCTCACCTCATCAAGGAGGCATTCAACACTTTCGCTTTGAAGCGTAGGTTTCATGTCCTTCAATGTTTCAGCATGCATATGGTCGAGGGTCGCAAACACAGGCTCTCCCCCTCAGCATGGAATCGATTTGAGACATGCCCACGAATGTATTGGCTTAGCCGACAAGGTTTGCCGAAGAAAGCTGGAATGGCGGCTTCAATGGGTACAGCAATACATGCATCAATCGAAGATTTGCTACAAATTGATCTCAGCGGACGCGAGCCTTCGGAATCGGATTGGATTTTTGCTGAGGCAAATTCCATGTTACGGAAACGTTGGGAAGAGGAAAAGGAAGTATTTCACGCAACTCCACGACATCCAAACTGGAAGGAAGAGAAGTTTCGAGAAGCACAAAAACAACAGAAAGGCGCAATAAATATGTTGCTTGATCACGTTGGAATTCAAGGTCTGTCACACGAACGAATAACAGTAGCATTGTGGAAGAAAATACAATCGCTTGTCATTGCAGTTGAGGGAGAACTGGTTACAGAGGATGGACATTTGATGGGACGACTGGATCTGTTACTAGCCATTGTAGATGAAAAAGGGAGCCTTACAGGTTGGTTGGTTGCAGATTTGAAAACTGGACGGCCGCCTCGAGGGGTTCTGAAACCGGAAGTCAATCGTCAATTGCGAATGTATCGAGACATACTCTTGTCAAACAACAAAACAGCCCCCCCAGTTCTTGCTCAGGGGTGGTATACAGACACCTCATCAAAATGGGATGCGAAGGGAGAAAACGTTCTCGATTCTGCATACGAAGCCTGGAATGCAACGAAACCGACCCAAACCCCACTGGAACCTACGCCAGGGCAGTCTTCATGCGGAGGATTCTGTGACTGGAAAGCATGGTGCCCTCACTGGTGGAGTTGGCGGTATGAAAACAAATCATTGCACAAGGGAGATTTTGCCGATGGTGTTGTTCTTTTGCATCAATACGACCATGATCGCTCGATTGCAACGGTCGAAGAATGTGTACCGGCCAACAGCAGTGGGAGCGTTCAACCGACCGGCCAGATTCGAAACGTAACGTTTGACGGGCGTGGAAAGGAAGCCCTAGAGTCTCTTTTACAGGACGGGCACCAAGGAGCAATTTTCTTGGGGAGTGCTATGATGAACCGGGATGTTTGGCGTGTTGGTTCGTGGTGTGATGTCTTACCATGGGCTCCTATTCCAGATTCAGGTATGTCTTGATGTCTTCTTTTGCTTGTATGTCTTCAATCCCTTTCGGTGAGAGCAACCAATGCAGGTAGCTCGGGTCGCTATCTCTTACCTCTTCGAGATGTCGTCCACGGTGTCGTCCGACGGCCAGAACTAGGTGGGGACCGTCTCTTCGCACCATGCCGCCTGAGTCCAGCGGTTCTAGATCCTCAAGCTGTGGGCCCAATTCGGATTGGGACTTGGCTGATGTACCGGTTATGCACCACTGTTCAACCTCTTGCAGTGATTTTCGAAAATAACTCGGGTGATCGCGTCCCAATTTCCAAAGCAACAACAACGAAGCAGCAGCATCAGCACTTGCAGTATGGGCGTTCTCGAGAGAAATACCATGACGATTGCACAGTGTTCCAAGACGATGCGGGCGAGGAAGTTTGAGGCGTCGAGCAAGCTCTAAGGTATCGATTACGGCTTTTGGTTCAGGAGGCAAAGCACCGATTCTTAGAAACTCGGTTCGCAGCATGGGCAAGTCAAACTGCCGAACATTATGCCCAATGAGGACACTCCCTTCAATGAGTTCAGATACTCTGTCAGCAATGGTTGCAAAATCAGGCTCCCCCCGAACATCCGAATCCGAAATGCCGTGAATTCGTTGCGAATCGTAGGGAATCGGCCGGCGCGGATTGACAAGTTGGTCGTAGGATATTTCAGACCCATTTGAGTCTGAACCGATGAGTGCAAGTTGAACGATGCGGTCATTTTTGGTACTGATTCCAGTGGTTTCAAGATCGAAAGCGAGAACCCGTTCGCCTTCAAGAAGTTCCATGTTTTTGTCCAAGTAGGTGCAATAGAAGAACTATCGCTTGAACCGTGTTGTTGATGGCCAATGTTCCATTGGGGTTAAAGTGGAGTTCTTGCACCCTTTCGCTATGGGCTTCTTCCGGCGTTTGTTTTCAAGGAAATCTCCAATTTTAAGCATTGAAGAAGAAGATGTTGAATCCGAATCCATGCTCTCCACTTTGAAGGAGCAATACGAACAAAACATCGAACAACACGTTTCTTCATTGGAGGCTACCTTGGATTCAGAGGACGATCGTCCTGAACCACTGGATGTTGAACCCGCACCTGATTACGATGACCACGATGCTCTTCCAGATGATGTACTTCTGGAGGAAGAAATGAAGAATTACTCGGACAAGAATGTTGTCGAACATATTTCAATAGAGGAACTTGGGAATCACTTGGAATCTGCGGGAATTATTGGCGATATTTCAACCGAGGTCTCGTTTGAATCGATGGAGTAAGTAGGCGTTCAAACCCAAGTTATTAACCCAAGAACAACAACATGGTTAGATATAGGACAAGATTGAGGGTGAATTATGCAAAGGAAATTTTTACAGGTTCGCGGTGTGTTTCTCACCGCTGTGCTCTTGACAGTTTCTTTTGCAGGCTGCATTGGTGGATTTAGCTCTCCAACACAACCTCGTGCGACACTGGAAGCGTACCCTCTACTCATACAGGAGGGGGAAATGGTAACCTTCGATGCACGCGAATCCGATGCAATAGAAGGCATCATCACTTCATATCGTTGGGATTTCGGCGATGGAGAAAAATCTGAAACAGTAACAGGCTTCACCTCACACACATACGAAATCTTCGGGGCTTACACGGTTTCGCTTGAGGTTGAAAACGACCAAGGCGGAATTGATGAAACGTTCGCAGTGGTCATCGTAAATGGTGCTCCAACTGTTGATTTAAGGTACCCAGAGAACCCTCGTGCAGGCGATTCTGTCCTCCTTGACGCTTCGTCCTCAACCGACCCAGAGTCGGCCGAACTCTCGTTTCAATGGGACTTGGACTGGGGTGTTGACTCAGATGGCGACGGCGATGGACGAAACGATGTGGATTCAACAGATGCTCAAACGCTGCTCCCCACAAACAAAAGCGGCATCTATACGGGTTCACTAACGGTTGATGATGGACAAGGTGGAGTTGTTACGGAAGTGTTCGAGATCAACGTTTCCGCACGACAGTTTAACATCGAATGGAAAGAAAGAACCGTTGAACAATCGTGGTCTGAGTACCTTAATGAGGGCGAAGAGTGGACTGAAGAAATCATGCCGGGTCAACAAGGGCGAATCCTCTCATTTGAAGCAATTCTTGAACTTGAGAACGACGTCATACAGCCGTACGATAATTTCTCGTTGCTGATTACAATACCCAAGGATGGATACAATGAGGAAGCGCAAACAGAAGGCGGAAACGTAACACAATCTGAAAACGCTAAGGCAACGATTACAGCAAGCGATCTGAATTCAAAGGGTCTTGATGAAGTAATCGAAGCCGATTCAAAAGAAATGGTGTTGCAGGTTTTACTCGACCGCCCCGGTCAAAATTTTGGACAAAGCCCGTGGGGCCTGTTGGTCCGTGCCCTGCAAACAAATCCGGACTCAACTGTGGAATTTCTGCCAGACCCCGATCCAGGTAATGATTGGACTTTGACACTTCGAATTGTGGTACACGAACCAGTAATCACTGAAATTGCATTTGAGTGAAAATTTCCGAAAAGCGTTTCAATGTCTTATGAATAGGAGGCTACGAGCGGCATGGTGGAATCTGTAGAAATCACCCGGGTCAACATTCGTGATATGCTGTCGCTTGACATTTCGGTTTGGATGAATCATCCAGACGATATGGATTTCAGGCCCTCGCTCTCGTGCAAAGAGAAAATGTTTACAATTTCTTCAATATCTTCAGGTGACACACTTGCAACCGTAGAATTGGACGATGAGCAAATGCAAGCTCTAGAAGCGACTTTGACAGCTGAATTGCGAGTCAAGTTTCAGGTTCATGGAATGCATGGGCGTCTCAATAAAATTGCACCAATCATTGCAGATGGTAAAGCAAAAAAGCTTGCAACTGCGAACTGGAAAACCGTTCAACCTGTTGATTTGCAATAGGGGAATCCCCCATTTGTTTGATAACCGTAAATGGTGAGATTTGAGGTTATGTCCCCTCGAAGAACTGGCAAAGGCTCTCAAAAGAAGGCACGTTTTGAACGACTGAAAGAAGAAATTACACGATTTGTAACGGCCAACCCAGGCTGTTCCGCACAATCGATTGTTGCGAATTTAGCACACGATCGGACGATGAGAAATCATGGATTAACGCCCAGAAAGGTTGGATTCTTCATTCCTCGACATCTTGCAGATAAACTCACATGGTGGCAAGATCATCGTGCTGGGCGCCGTGTATACGGCTGTCTTGATTCTGATTAGTATTCAACATCCATCAGGATCCCATTCAATCATATCGCTCGTTGAATTTTCAAACAAACCGTCCCATTCACCACTACAAATTAGATAATCAGGATACTCATAATCGCCCGCTGCATCAACTCTTAATCCAGAGAAACTAACCGACCGGTCGCCCAGTTGGTCAGCATTACCGGTAACGATTTTTACATGAGAAACATTCTCTACCGTACCATCAAAAGCATGTCGAAACCACTCGCCATAATCAAACCCATCAGGATAATTTTCGTATGATGCATAGCGTTCGTAATCGCCATACATGTAAGGTGAGTCAATTTGTAGCTCCCACTCGGAACTATTGTCAGTCATTGTATAGACTTCAAGACCTGAATAACCAACCGTCTGGCCGCCAGGGTTCGGCATAACGAGCATGCTAACCCCATCAATATCTGATACCTCTCGTAATCTGTATTCAAACTCAAATGCTGTTGACTCTCCAGTTCGATAACGGTAGGTGCACATGCCACCATTGATGACCAGATCCGTATCAGAATACGTGCCGCTTTCTCTATTCGACTCATAACCACGTATTGCTGTTTCAGATACGACATCAAGTGGTACTGTGACAGGATAATTTACACTTTCATCACACCAACGATCTGGCATTTCATATTCATAAGTTCCAAAATCTTCCTCCAGAGATAGACCTACAACGATGAATAAGACCATCGTTCCCACGAATAATATGGCTCCTAAAACGATAGATAATATACCTTTCATGGCCCCTTTCATGATGGGTTGCATATCTCTATTGTTATCCCAATCAC
>PBSP01000022.1 GCA_002726845.1 Methanobacteriota archaeon
CAACGAGCGGGTCAAACCTTGACGAATGAACCAACAGAGAGCCCTCCAGTTGTCGAGGAACCCCTGCGCTCTACTCCACAAGTTGAACCGGTACTCGAATGGAATGGCCCCGTTACACCCGATGGCGAACCGTTTCACGATCTTTCAAATCACGGCTTTCAACCAAACATACGACCAAGTCGGGCCTTGCGTTATGTCAAACCGGATGAGAAGCACAGAATCCATACTCGAAACATCGCACAGCGTGTCATGCAAGGCGACACGGTGATTGTGGATCTTCGCACTCTTGTCCACATGGAATCACATCAACAAGCATGTAGACGTGAACTTCGAGTCATGTGTGAGCAAACCGGTGTTGGTGTCTTTGCATTGGATTTGGAAGACAAGTTGTTGATGATTCCTGGCGCTGACGTTGTGGTTGATATTGAAAAACATGAACTCGGTCTTACTCGACTTTTGAACATCAACTGAGGTGAACCAATGAACGATAGGAAACAGTTTGCAGGGTCTTATCTTGAACTGTTTACAACCTCTATGTTCTTTTTTATTGCCCTGATTTTCCTCCTTTCGTGGCTGGCCTTTTTTTCCCCGTATGATCTGTTTGAGAGTGTTGAGAGTGGTTCCAATGAGCGAATCAAAACAATGAATTTTGTGTTAATAACGCTCTTCACCCTTGGTCCAACCATGGGGATTCTTGCTGGGATTGCCTTTGACACGCTTCCTCTTGTGTACAACATACCCTCCTTTGAGAAAACAACCATGCGGCACTTTCTGCAGCTCAACGGCATTGGACAATTGTTCATTCACATCGGAATATATTCAGGAAATTGGACCCTATTCATCGAGTTATCAGGAATAGGCATCGTCTTGATGTGCCTTGCCTTGCTGACGCTTATGTCTTCGTCAATGGACATTGTCAAACAAAAGAGCAGGTCTGGGGAGGTGGGCGTCTTCTCCTACGCCCCTGGACTTGTTCTTGTTTTTTGTTCATTATTCATCGCTGCGTCGTGGTTTATGCGAACCATTGATGGTATGATTGAAGTTGGTGTTGCATTCATTGTTGCAATTTTTTGTAGCATGATGTTGTCTACAACACTGCTTTCACACTTTAACCGTAGGTTGGGTTGGAACACAACAAATCCATCAACACTCCCGTTTCGGTTTGCATTTCTGTTGCTGTTGGGTATTGGTTATGTCGTGATGAGTTTCCTTCGCGCTCGAGACAGGGTTCCAGAGGACTGGATTGATGTTTGGTTTGCTGTACTCTTGTTGAAC
Organism: Methanobacteriota archaeon; assembly: GCA_002726845.1. Lineage (GTDB taxonomy): Archaea > Thermoplasmatota > Poseidoniia > Poseidoniales > Poseidoniaceae > MGIIa-L2. Next base: position 1,276 of record PBSP01000022.1, read on the forward strand.
GTTTTCTTTATGATGAATCCATTGAAAGTGTTGCGATTTTCGACCGGTCGATACTCAAAGCCGCATTCAAATTTTGCATTGATTGGCTATCTGTTGCTCCCTTTGCTAGCCGTTGTATCCGTTGCACCCATTTGGACAGGTCACCAAGGGATAGCGAACATCCAGCCAACTCATTGGCTTTTAATCGCGTATTCCTGCTTTTTTGTTTTTTCAGGATTTGCAATTTATCTCCATCAAGATCATCTCCACTATCCTCCAGCGACTCGGGGCAGATATTGGCTTTTGGCTGTTCTGTTTCTCGCATCGGGGGCTCTTATGACGTGGTCGTTGTTTGAACAGTCCATCTTGTTGGAGCAAAATTACGATCCAATCTATGTTTGGGTTCTGACCCAAACCCTCGCTTCGCTGATTTTGTCGATTCTCTTTGTCCGACGCACAATCTTTCCTATTGATAATTGGCATCGAATCCCGATGTTCTATGATCGACTTATCGAGAATAACGATTGAAGATCCTCCAACAATTCAAGTGAACTCTGCGTAAAGCCGAGTACTGTCGATTCTGAACCTTCGACGAGTTGCGCATACTGCCCCATAGCACCTGCCATATCGTAGCCTCCTGCCTTGCCGATCCAAGATTCCGATTCGATGAGTTCGATTAAGGCGTCATCTGAAAAATCCCCAATCTCAACAATGGCGTTCTCGATGCTGCTGTACCACTCCCCCCTTGCAAAAACCATCGTTGCAGACCAGACTCGATGACGACGTCCTCTTAATCGCAACAACATGGCTGTTGCTTGTTCCCGTGATGATGGCTTTCCGAGAGCTTGTTGCTCATCATCAGGATCTTCCACAAGAGTATCTGCAACTACGGTCACATCGTACGAATCATCCAGTGAGACTGCTTGTGCTTTACGAGACGTGACCTGTTTCACCTGTTCTGAGATTGGCGCTCTGGGTACCGTTTCATCCACATCGGTAAGAGCCACTTGATCGATACGACCAAACCGGTGTCTTAGAATCTCACCGCGTCGTTGGGAACCCGATGCGAGCAGGATACGCATGCAACACGCACACTTAACAACCTCATCAGAGTTTTCAATCAAAATGAGGGTGAATTTCAAGTGTAGGATGGTTTTCCTTAAGTCGGGGCGAAGTTATGGATATCATGGAACGAATTCCTACACACGTTGAAGGACTTGATGACAGCATGCAGGGCGGAATTCCAAAAGGCCACATCTGCATCGTAGCCGGTGCATCGGGTGCCATGAAATCCAGTGTCACATTTTCAATGCTTTACAACGCTGTTTTGTACGGAGAAACCAGTGGCATTTATGTCACCCTAGAGCAAGGAAAAGAATCCCTTCGTGCACACATGGCGAACATGGGGATGAACGTTGATGATGCTCGTGTGCGAAACAGAATCGCAATTATCGATTTATCCGACCTGCGTGTCCAACTTGATGAACAAGGTATGAGCAATCGTGTTGATTGGATGGGTCAACTGATCAAACAATTGACCAATTACAGGAAATCGATCGGATTTGAGTTGCTGGTCTTTGACTCACTTGGAGCCTTTTTTACCTTAACAAAAATGGAGAACCCTCGAGATGAAATTTTCAGACTCTTTGAAGCGGTACGACGCCTTGAATTGACATCGTTTTTTATCTGTGAAATGACCGGTGAAAACCACAAACAATTTGGAGAGTATGGTGTTGAAGACTACCTTTCTGATGGAGTCATTCATTTGGTGATGGATCGGAAGGAAGACAATGTCCAACGAAAATTAGGTATCATCAAAATGCGTCACACCCATCACGCACTTGGTTACAAACCTTTCAATTGGAAACAAGATGAACAGCGGTTCACTGTACTTTAGTTATTCAACAGTTACCGACTTGGCGAGGTTTCTTGGCCGATCGACATCATGTCCAAGAGAGAGTGCGGTTTGATACGCGATTAATTGCGTTGGTAACACGCTGAGCAACGGCGTCAGCATTGGAATAGTTGCAGGAATTGGTATGCTTACATCGCCTATCTCTGCAATTGGATCACCCTCTTCGTGAATGAGGATGATTTTGGCTCCGCGCGCCTTACATTCGTGAATTGCATTCATGGTTCGGTCCTGAACCCCATCGTTCGGAGCGATAACCACAACAGGAGAATCCTGTTCAATCAACGCTATTGGACCATGCTTCATTTCACCCGCAGGGTATGCAAGGCATGGGATGTATGCAATTTCCATGAGCTTAAGAGCGCCTTCAGAAGCAACGGGGGAAGAAATTCCTCTACCCAAGAACAAGACACTTTTTGATTGCATGACCAACTCAACAGCCTCATCGATGGGCCCGGGATTTTCGAGGTACGAACGTATCTTTTCAGGGAGCTTCCGCATTTCCCTTGCAATGGATTTACCTTTTGTTTTTGAAAGATGGCGGCTGCGTCCAAGTTGAAGAGAAAAAAGAGCCAATGCTCCAACCATGTTGGTGAATGCCTTGGTTGAAGCAACGGACTGCTCAGGACCAGAATGGATGTACACACCCTTCCCACACTGACGGGCAATTGTTGAACCAACAACATTGACAACGCCGTAAACATCGGCACCCTTTCTTTGTATTTCCTTGACGGCTGAGAGCGTATCTGCGGTTTCACCGGATTGGGAAATTGCAAGGTGTAGGGCATCGGGATTGATAACCGGGTCGTTTGCATTAAACTCACTAGCAACGTGTGATACGGCAGGAATGCGTGCCCATTGTTCAATCAGAATTTGACCAATTTGTGCAGCATGCAATGCAGTTCCACATCCAATCAGCCGGATGTGAGGTAACTGAGCGAGGTTATGAGGCTCAATTTGAAGACCACCCAATACAGAGGTCCCCTCTGCATGTCGTAGTCGTCCAGAGATACAGTGTTGCAACGATTGGGCTTGCTCGTGAATCTCTTTCAACATGAAATGCGGATAATCGCCCAATTCGCTTTCACCCCATTCCTCCTCCAGATTCAAGTAGGATGATTCAACTGCACGGCCGTCAATCTGCATTACTTGAACATCGCGAGAATCAACTTTGGCGATTTGTCCGTCTTCCAAAGCGACCAATTGATCTGTATGTTCTCTGATTGCATGCGGATCGCTTGAAATAAACATCTCGTTTTTACCACGTCCAACGATGAGAGGCGAACCGTTTCGCGCACAAAGAACAAAATCGTATTCTAGGAAAAGGACGCAAAGACCCCACGTGCCACGGACCATCGAGAGGACATTGCGCAATGCTTCCATCGGTGTTTTCCCTTCTTGCAAATCCATTGATATGAAGTGACAAAAAATTTCTGAATCTGTCTCTGAGTTTAAGGAGACACCCAGCTTTTTGAGGCGTTTTCGAAGCATTTCTGAATTTTGGATGATGCCGTTGTGAACAATAGCAACTTTACCATCATTGCTGAGATGGGGGTGGGCGTTTTCTCTGGTCACTGCCCCATGCGTCGCCCATCGCGTGTGTGCGATGCCAATGGAACCCTGAAGACTTGGAAGTGACGATGCCATCTCTGAAATTTTTCCGATATCTTTGAACGATTCCAACGTCCCATTTTTTACTACGACACCGCTTGAATCATAGCCTCTGTACTCAAGTCGGAGCAGGCCTTTAACAAGCAGTTTTGATGCGTTCCGGTGACCAATGTATCCGAAAATTCCACACACGAAAATCGCCTCAGAGATTAAATCGCTCCGAACATATTGGGCACGTGACTTCTGACCGCATTAAGTCGGTCACGACGAAATTTGCGTTGCAGGAAGGGCAAACTGCCTGACGACGAAGCGGAGGCAATTCTGCAAGCGGAGGTAAAGCATCCACACCTTCGCCCGGCACAGGGGGAAACTCATTGTTGTCCGAGAAAGGAGGTAACATTCCTGGTGCTGGAATCGGAGGAAGGTCGCTGGAGAGAATTTCGGCTATTTCACGATCTTGCTTTCGTTTCATTCGCCGATTGAGTCGTGCGTTTCCTTCTCCAGCGTTGCTCTTTGCTTCAAGTTCTTCTGCAAGTGTTGGCTCCTCAGTTTCGACTTGCACTGGACCGCTTACTGGAACCGAAGCGACCAATTCCTCCTCAGGTTCGTCTTCTTGAACCTCGACCAAAATCGATACCTCATCTTCCTCACTCTCCGGAACATCTGCTAAAATGTCCTTCTTTCGACTGGTCCGGAGAGAAACAATGACGAGAATGAAAATAATGAACAGAACAGCGACAATTCCAAGGAAGATTCGGACTTTCATTTCATCCGAACCAGGAAGAGGTTCGAGGAATTGTTCGAGGAATGATTGCGGTTCTCCTTTTTCTTGAGGCGAATCCATGAGGAATTTCTGCATCGAATATCTGCCAGTTTGAGACACAGAGAACAAGATTCCATCCTGATTGTTCATGCTGTATCCGAGAAGGCTTTTCTTTTCAGATACAATGTTGGCTAAACCAATAACCGGTGTCTCTTCACCGGCTTGGTTCGTACTCGTGGTTAAGATACCNTAGCGNGCGACTTCTCCTAANACTGTAATCTCATCGTACAGAACTTCAATCATGCCTTCACGTTGATTGAAAACCAGCTTCGTNGCACCCGGAGCAGGGATGCGTTCGACTGCTTCATCCCAATCACCTTGTGTTGCAAGCACGACAATCTCAGAATCTCTCCCAGCGCCCTCAATCCATGCCCCAAAGAATTGTGTGTTATCGTCATTGATTACAGCACCGAGTTGAGCAGATCTTGCATAATCACCTATCGATGATTGATAGGACCAAGAACCAGAGGTCAATTCTCCTCTGGAATACATCAATCCAGTTCGTTCTATTCCGCTAACGTCGTCGCGAACTTCCTGATACAGAACGTGCAATACCCCATCCAAAAGAAGCGTCGAGAGTTGATCACCGTCATCGGGATGGATGTCAACAATGGGTATGTGTGTCTTCATTGTGGTCCAGTTCTCGCCAACATCTGGTGTCGATGAATAGATGCTGAATATTGAAGTTAAATCCGACCATGAACCACTGGTTGAAATGTTTCTAAAGTATCCAGTGAGAACAACGACATCGTCCTCTTGTGCCAAGTCAAGGCCCCAATACTGGCCTTCCGATATCTTTAGTGGAGTAAGGTGATGATGAATCGGAAGCATTTGCCCGTTTACTGAAAACGAGGACATTGCAACATCGTTGAGGAAGTAGCCTTGTTGCGATTGAGTTCGACTCGTCCACGCAGCATGTACCAATCCATCTTCACGAAGAAGCACATCAATTTCACCACCCCAATTTTGATCGACAAGCGTATCGGTTAGGAGTTGGAGATCTTTGCTGAGTGATCGAACGTGCAATTCGCCATCAACGGTTGTAAACAACAGTGTGGAAGATTCGATTCCTGCGAAAGCCACAGGACGCTCTCCATCAGATAAAGACAATGTCGCCGTCCCTTGGCCCGAGGAAACATCACTTATGACGACCGTGAACGTATGCGTGCTGAATTCATATTCAACACCGTCTCCTGTCAAGGTCGCACGATATTCTCGAGCCCCAATGTTGGAACTTGTATCTGAAAATTGGACCGTTCGAGAACCCGATTCGACAGCCGCCCCGGGAACGACGCTGATGTTCTTGTATCCATCGGGTATGACCGTCCAACCTACCTCGGGGTCGTTGTATTCCAAAGTCATGCTTAGGGAAACTGCATTGGATTGTCCGAGATTGTCAACTCGAACGTTGATGTCGTAATCTTCTCCAGCGAGTGGAACGTTGGGGACTGTGGTAACTGATCCAGGCTGATAGCGGAGAACCGGTTGACTCGGTCGTTCAAGGATTTCGTATGGGAACGTGTATACATTATCCTCAGGTTCCAAATCACCTTGTGCATCATTCGGATCTATCTCGATTTTTACCTCGTGCAAGCCGACAACACTTGCTTTCCAAAACAAGGTTACACCTACGGATTCACCCTTTTCCAAGGAAGGTATGATACCCTGCGAAGGATACCCCTCCGCCTCTTCACCCGGAGCAACAAGACGGACGAAGATATCGGTTGCAGCCTTATCGCCAGCATTGTATACATCAAAATTTATCTCAAGTAAGCTTCCTTCATAGGCCGATTCAGCAGGTAGTTTTTGATCGAAAACTTCGACATCGCCTTGGAATCTAAAAGAGGGGGATGGAGGTACGTTATCGGTGGTGTAACTTCTTGATGCGATCGGGCTCTCGAACCCGGTTTTGTTCACCATTCGAACAAATAATTCGCGATAACCATCATCCACCTGGGTGGTGTCCCAATTGAACGACCACGTATCGCTACCGTCTTGGCCGGGACCATCGTGTTTGTTTAACATGGTACCTGTTTTCCATTCACCATCATCGACTTTGTATTCAATTCGATCGTGTTCAACGCCCTCGACTTCACCCGAAACTTCAACGGTGCCTGAGAGTGTGTTGCGTGAAAGTGGACTTAAGAGACTGATTCCAGTCCTCGAGAGTTGGAAGGTCCGAACTGCAAGAGTAGATTCGTTACCATCACCATCACTAGCTGCAGCATAAACAACAATGAACTCATCATCGGATTCTACCCATGAATTCTGAAGTTCGAGGTCGTAAAACCAATAATCCATCGTTCCATTGACTTCCGTCCATCCTTGCAGTTCTTCGGGAGGTTTGTCGTTCTTGCCATCGTTGTTTTGATCCCTGAACTTGAAACGTTGTTCAATCCTGATGTCAACTCTATCGTAGTCGATTGCTGTGGTGTTGACTTCTCCAGAAATACGCGTAAACGTGTTTGCCATCACCCAAGTTCCATTGACAGGGAACGTGATGTTGACGTCGCTAGAGCTTGCGCGAAGGCCGTTGTCACATATCGTCCCTTTGATGAAGGAGATAGCGCACGATGCATCGACTATTCCGTGTCCAAACGTTTCGTTCCAGCGAGAAACACTCGCATCAGCAGGTTCACCTCTTGGTTCGGAGGAAATCCGCACGATGTCCTTGACTTCTTCCGGTGTGAGATTTGGATCGGCTTCAAGCATCAATGCGATAACACCAGAAGCGATTGGTGTTGCCATACTCGTTCCTGATTTGGAATCGTATTGATCGTTTGCAAGGGTAGCGCTTGTCCCTGGGAGTCCTAAGGATGCTGGAGCGTAAGAGGCAGATATGATGTTGCTTCCATACGAAGTCACGTCCGGTTTTTGTTCATCGGTATCTTCATCATCGTTGTCCGTCAACCTTGGACCGTAGTTTGAGAACCCTGACATGCTGTCGTCCTCTCGTAGCACAGTGTTCTTATCATCGACCGAACCGATGGTGAGGGCTCCATCAGCACTCCCTGGAGAAGGAACGCGATTGGTACCATCGTTACCAATGGCGACAACGCAAACGATTCCTGCATCCGTAGCCTGATTCACGAGATTCGCCTCTGCACTCGACCCGTTGTCGCCTTGATCACCGGGAACAAGCGGTCCACCGCCAAGAGAGCCGTACGACATTGAGGCAATCTGTATGCCTGTATAGGTCGAATTCACACCCCAATCTGTGTCCACATTGTCGATCATCCACTGAAGACCGCGGAGACTGAACTGAGAGTTTGTTCCACCTGCGTCGGTTAGGACTTTGATATCGATGAGGCCGGCACCGGGGGCCGTACCCATGTGTATTCTTGTGGCGTCTCCAGTCCCGAGTGCCGAACCTGCCACGTGGGTTCCATGCCCGTTTCCATCGTCCGGATCGGTAGCACCAGAAGGATCTGGATTTTGGGCCGTTGCGTCGTATCCTGCAATCCATTTTCGATCGGAATACGATGTCGCATCTG
>PBSP01000023.1 GCA_002726845.1 Methanobacteriota archaeon
TGGGTAGATTGTTTTCCTGAGGATCAACGTAAATATTCAGGCACTTGTTGGCAATCGGATTTCCATCCCATCCTGTCATTATTGCATCGATATGGAACGATTCCTTGAGGTAGAGAACTGGGTATGAGACACCGTCAATGCTGTAGGTATCGACGCTGGACTCGAACGGCCCAACTTCTGTGATGGAAAGAGTTGAGTTGTGTTTTACATCAATCGGTTCCACTGGCTCTGGAGCTTCCCATTGACCGGTTTGAGAATCGTACGTCCATGCTCCTTCCCATTGACATTCACCATCTGAATCAAGAATAAATTCGCCTCCAGCATCGATGGCACCCTGTGGGGCAACAAGGCCTTGGCAAGCCAAGAGCGTTATCTCGAACCAATGATAAGTTACCCAACGTTGGTTATCGCCTTCGTATGTTTTGATGTAGACATACACCGTTTCAGAGAGGTTTGTGTACAATCCATCAATTGATAATTGCATTGAAAACGTATCAGCATCGGATAATTGGCTTGAACGTACGAAGAGACCGTCGACCACAAGAGTGTATTTCTCGAGAGCGTTCTTGTCAAAGTCATCCATCGAAAACGCACCCTCAACAGAGACCTGGCCAGTCTCGGAACCTGAGACGAGTGTCCCATTGATGTAGAAGAAATCTTGATCGGTAGAAGTCATATTTGCCGACATATCAAATTGGAATTCTGGTGGTTGGTCAGTGCTTCCCTCAGGAAGGACGACAAAGTACATTCTGAATTTCTCAGAGAATTTTCCAGCTGCATCGTAAACGCGGAGTTCCATGCGAATCTCCTGTTCTTGTGTCCCATCCTCACTTACTGTAACGTTTTGAAAGGAATAGGAAAACAAACCATTGCTTGATGCTGGCTCTGAAAACGTATGACCTTCAAGACTGAACGAGTTATCATTATACGGCTTGTCAAAGAAGATGTTCCACTCATAGGTATCAATTCCGTTTCCAGAGGTTGCATCGGGATCGTAGGAATTGCTTCCATCGAATTGAACGTTTAATTGACCTGTTGAATCAAGTGTGAATCGATACACATCCCAGTCCTGTCCTGCTACGTTTTTGGTTCCAGAATGAGCAATATTTGCCGCAATCGCTTGGTTTGATCCCATCGTTATGTTGGCATATGGCGTGTATTCGTCCGTGGCAAAAACGGTTATCTCATCGGCTAGTTCAGTGGTTTGTGGTGGTTGAACCAGTCCTGCAAGAAGCAGAAGAAGGACCATTGCAAGTGCAGTTCTCATAACCGTATCTACTCCTCTACAGAACATAACATAATCGCCGAATTTTCAAAAAAACGATGAGCAAGAATTGAAAGCCGAATCTCCTTAGCGAGAATCACGGGTTGAGGTTCATGGGCGAGAAAATCGATTGGGACAAACTGACGTTTTCGTTAACACCAACCGATACCATGTACGTTGCTGAAACGACGGGCGATGAGCCATGGATGCCCGGTAATCTACGTCCATACGGCAACATTTCCATTTCTCCTGCAGCAGGTGTTCTCAATTACGGACAAGGTTTGTTTGAGGGAATGAAAGCCTATCGAACCGACAAAAATCGTGTTGTGTTTTTCCGTCCTGATGAAAACGCTCGACGCATGCAACGTGGAGCAGATCGATTGAAGATGCCCCCTGTCCCAGAATCCATTTTCATCGATGCTGTTGAGCAGGTCGTGCAAGCCAACATCGACTGGGTTCCCCCAATGGGTCGAGGCGCAATGTACGTTCGACCCTTGCTCATGGGAAGCGGCCCAGTGCTGGGTGTTGCACCTGCTCCGAGCTATTCGTTCATGGTTTACGTCACACCTGTTGGTCCGTACTTCAAGGGCGGTATGCGCGCCATTAACCTGCTGATCTCCGATGAGTTCCATCGTGCTGCTCCAGGTGGTTCGGGCGGTGTTAAAGCGATTGGAAACTATGCACCTGGAATGATGCCGAGCAAATTAGCCAAAGCTCAAGGCTATGCGGAAATCATCTACTTGGACGCAAAAACCAGCACCTACATCGAAGAAGTCGGTGCTGCGAACTTCTTTTGCATCAAGGACAGCGTCCTCTACACACCAGAATTGACGGGCACAATTCTTCCAGGTATTACTCGCGATTCGATTATCGCTCTCGCCCGGAGCATGGGCTACCAAGTGGTTGAGGAGAAGGTCAGTGCAGAATTTGCGATGTCTGCAGACGAAGCCTTCTGTTGCGGTACTGCTGCCGTAATTTCGCCAATTGGTAGCATCACGCATGGGGACAAGAAAGCAACCTATGGTGATGGAACCCCAGGGGCAATCACCACGACATTGTACGACAAACTTACAGGAATTCAAAACGAAACCGAGGAAGATACCTTCGGCTGGTTGCACGAAGTTCCGCTGTGATCACTTCGACTTCTTGGCATTCTTTGCCTTGGTCTCCACGTGCCAAACAAAGTACGTCTTTTCATCGAGAATCAATTCGCTCTTGTAGACCATTCCGTATTCACTCGGTTGAACCGTTCCATCAAAGGTGAACTGAAGCATGAGAAGGCCGTCACTGTTGGATTTCAGCACGCCCATTCCGTCCTGAACTCCACCAAATGGAACTGCGCCAAACCGTTTCTTGTTGATCTCGACGTTGGTTTCTCGAACCTGCACTTCGTATCCCGGTGACATTTCAGCGCATCGAATGCGTTCTTTGGTGGTCGTCTTCGTGTTGTACGGGATGACAGCAGCTCTGAGCACGAACGGATCGGTCATGCTTCCGCTACCGCTTTGAATGGCCGGTGTTGCTGTAACGTGTTCTGCTTGAACGCCAACACGTTCCTTACGGCGGGTCAAAATCATTGGAACAACGAGAAGGAATGCCATCACGAGGAAGATGATTGGGAAGCAAATTGGCTTGAATGGATTCCTGTCCTTTTCGGGTGGCGTCTGATAGGAACGGAATTCGTAACACGATCCATCCGATTCAATCTTTGGAACAGAGGAGCGGTTGTACGGGTCGGTACCGCCACACTCTTGTTCAAAGAGGTCGTTGAATCCATCCCCGTCGTCATCGAAATCGGCTTCAAAGGTTCCTAGCATTGTGGCGTTGTTTGGTAAACCGTCTTGGTCATAATCCGCAAAGATGGTGAGATTGAACGTCGTTGAAATCGTCTTACCCGTGAGGAAATTGGTTGCAGTTACCGTATATTCCGTCAGGTTGGATGGGAATTTTGGAACACCGTAAATGGTACCGTTTCCATTCGAGGTTCGAGCGACGGTATCGCCACCGAAGAACAGGCCGGGTGGAAGTCTGGGTGAAATCTCCCAAACGTCTACAGTCATGCCCGATACGTTCGGTTGCAGCGATATGTTTTGTTGGAATTGCAAATACTCGAACTGACCTAGACCGTAGGTGACATCGAGCTCCTCATTGAAATCACAGATTCCATCACCGTCGCTGTCAACGGGTTTGTCCAGTGCGTTCTTTGAATCGGTTGGACCGCATTCGGCCTCATCAAGATCGTCCCAGCCATCGTTATCATCGTCCAAATCCTCGACCAGTCCTGTCACCGATTCGCCCCACAACTCATCCGGTTCCCCGTCATTATCGGTATCGAGGTATGCTGCAGCATCGTTCGGGAAAGCGTCTGGGCCTGCTTCACAGTAATCAACTGGGAGGGCTGGAGCAATCGGTCCATCACAGACACCATCACCGTCAGTATCTGCGTCCCAAGGGTCGGTTCCCGTGTTGTTCGCATCGACGTAGGCGCTTGTGTTTGTCTCAACAGTGTTGTTCAAACCATCACCATCGATGTCATCATCGATGGCATTGCAAACAAAGTCACCATCGAAATCGGCTGGGATGTCCAAGCCGTTCAATGGGTTGGAGAAACAGTCGCCTTCAATGAGGTCTGTGTACCCATCACCGTCATCGTCAAGATCTTCGGTCAAGCCACGGCGTGGGTCTGCATCACCAGGTAACTGGTTCGGTAGACCGTCAAGGTCCGTATCCTCCAAGACGCCGATTTGAACAACGAATTCATCGTTAAAGAGGCTGCTGTTGGCATAGATGGTGAAGTTGGTCAAGGCCATCAATTCGGTCGGTGTTCCCCAAATCGTACCGTTATCAGTGCCTAAGAACAAACCATCTGGCAAGTCCGGTTCGATTTCAAACGTTGAACCACCGATGGTCAATTCTGGTTCAAGTGCGACCATCTCGGAGTTGTTCAAGAGATACAACGGTCCAAGGGACATGTTGTAGAACAAGTCCTCGATGGTGAGGTTGACATAAACGGTGATGGAACCAACGTCGTTGGATGCCGTAATGGTGTACATGGTTCGGTTCTGAACCTGTGTCGCTAGGCCAGAGAACGTTCCATTGGTCGCATCGAAGAGTAAGCCAGGTGAGGGTTCAGGCTGGATGCTCCATGTGGTGACGATGCCACCTGTTGAGATGGCTTCCATCGTCAGGACGGTGGAGTTGTGGAGCAGAATCACATCATCAGGAACGTACGCTATGATTGGAACTTGGTCGAGCACNGTGATGTTGATTTGCGTTGAAGCAGAGCCGCCGCTGTTGGTCGCTGTAACCNCATAGNTTCGAACATCCATGACTTCAGTCGGNATACCCGTAATNTGACCAGTGGTTNCGTTGAATTCCAATCCCTCGGGCAGTTCTGGTGAAATGCTCCATGACAAGACAGGCCCNCCTAGATTCAATGGNAGTNCATCAATCGTGGTCGTGTTGTTGGTCAGCGTGAAGTTCTCAGGCGTGTAGGAAATCTCGGGGATNATNTCGAGGATCGTGATGTTGAGATACGCCACCAAGGTACCGCCACTGTTGTTGGCCCATACAACGTATTGCGTCTGATTCTGAATCGCTGTTGGTGTTCCTGAAATTATGCCATCAACAAAGCTCAATCCGTTTGGAATATCTGGTTCAATCGCCCACGTCTCGATGCTGCCGCCGGTTACGTTTGGTTGCAGCGTAGCCATCGCAGTGCCGCGGGTCAAAATCAAATCACTTGGAATGTAGTTGACTTCAGGAGCGGGTTCGTTGATGGTGATGTTGATGGAAGTCGTGGTTGAACCACCACTGTTGTTGGCCCACACAGTGTATTGCGTTGTGGTGAGATTCACGGTTGGTGAACCGGATATCGTACCATTGTCGAAGACAAGGCCGTTTGGTAGTGCTGGTTCAATTGCCCAAGTTTCTGGAACACCTCCAGACACAGTCGGTGACCAAGCGATTGCTTGTTCCATACGGATGAAGGTCTGGTTCTCTGGGTTGTAGAACAGGTCGACAACCGGCTCAAGAACGGTGATGTTGATGGTGTGCGTTACTGAACCGCCTGTTGTGTTGGCGTAAATGGTGTACATGACCGGTGTCGTTTGATTCACGCTCGGCATACCAGACAGCACACCGTCAGCGAAGATCAACCCAGACAGCGGAGCAGGTGAGATGCCCCATTCGCTGACGTTTCCACCCGTAACGATTGGATGCAAGGAGGTCATCGCAACCGTTCGCGTCAAGGTCAGATTCTCTGGAACGTAATCCAAACCAACAATCGGTTCGAGGATGGTTAGGTTGACGGTATGGAAGGATGCCCCACCAGTCGTATTGGCCCAAACTGTGAACGTTGTGCGGGTCATGTTGACCGTCGGTGCTCCACTGATGACACCGTTGTTGAAATTCAATCCGGATGGTAGCATCGGATCGATGCTCCATGTTTCTGTCGTACCGTTGGTCACAGTTGGCGTCATCGTGACCATAACAACACCTCGGGTCAACGTCTGATTCTCTGGGTTGTATTCGAGAGTGACACCTGGTTCAAGGATGGTGAGATTGATGGTATGAGAAGCAGAACCGCCCGTCGTGTTCGCATAAATCGTAAACATGGTCAAGGTCATATTGACCGTTGGCATACCTGAAAGAACACCATCAGCAAAGTTCAATCCAGCTGGAATCGGTGGATGAATCTCCCAGGTCTCAACGCTACCACCCGTCACAGTTGGATGCAAATCGGTCATGGCAATGCTTCGTACCAAGGTCAAATTCTCTGGGTTGTAATCGAGAACAACGATTGGCTCAAGCACAGTGATGTTGAGGGTGGTGCTGACGCTTCCACCCGAATTGTTGGCCCAAACGGTGTACACCGTCGTGGACATGTTCACTTGAGCCACACCCCAAATCGTACCGTTGTTCGTACCGAAGGACAATCCGGTTGGCAAACTGGCGTTGATGGCCCACGAGGTAATCTCACCCGGACCAGTGAGGGACGGTGATAACGGAAGATCGCTGCTGACTTCACCGCGGGTCAAGGTCAGATTCTCAGGCGTGTAGGTCACGCTGGTTGGTAGTTGGTCGTTGACAGTGATGTTGAGGTAGGCCACACTTGAGCCCCCGCTGTTGTTGGCCCAGACCATGTAGGACGTCTGTGTCCACAATTCGGTCGGTGTGCCGTAAATTGTTCCGTTGTTGGTTCCAAACGAGACGCCGCTTGGCAGGCTAGCATTGATGGCCCACGTGGTGACGGGTCCGCCCGTGTTCGTCTGGTAGCTGATGGAGGATGGGCGATGTGCCCACAATTCATGACCTGTGCTTCCATCATCTGCTGAGAAATACAGCGTATCGCCGAGGAAGAAATACATGTAAAATCCAGGATTACTACCGTCTGTACCGGTGTTGATGTCTTCGACCCGCCAAGTGGATCCATTTGATGTGTCGTGAGCCCACAATTCGTGACCAAGATAGGATTGCCCTGCTGAGAAATACAGGGTGTCACCGACGAGGATTTCCATCCTATATCCGGGTCTACTGCCTCCAGTACCGCTGTTGATATCAGCCACTTGCCATGTTGAATGGTTCGAAGTGTCGTGAGCCCACAATTCAGCACCGGTGCTTGTATCACCAGATGAGAAATACAGGGTGTCGCCAACGAGCTGGCTCATCCAATCACCGGGATGACTGAATGAAAGGCCACTGGAGATATCTGTCACCTGCCATGTCGTTCCATTTGCAACATTGTGGGCCCACAACTCATTTCCATCACCTTGGGGATCGTCCGCGTCGAAATAAATGGTGTCGCCGACAAGAATCGCCATGTTGTAGCCCGGACCGCTGTGCCACCCACCGCTGTTGATGTCGGTGACACGCCATGTCGAATCGTTTGAAGTGTCGTGAGCCCACATTTCCATGCCGGTACCTGAACCATCAACAGCAGAGAAATAGATGGTATCTCCGACGGCGATGCTATTTCTATTCATGTAATTGGCTGTTGGTATGCCGTTTACCGAACCACTGTTGAGGTCGATGACTCTCGATGTGGAATTACTGGAAGTGTTGTGCGACCACAGTTCAACACCAGTGCTTCCATCAGTGGCAGAGAAATAAATGGTATCGCCGAAAACAAAACGCAACATTTGTCCGGGGTAGCTCGTCGAAGAACCGGAGCGGATATCAGCAACTCTCCATGTCGAATGGCTCGAGGTGTTATGAGCCCACAATTCCTGACCCGTAGAACCATCATCAGCAGAGAAATAGATGATATCGCCGACGAGGAATTGCATGAATTGTCCAGGCCTGCTGTGTCCTGAACCGCTGTTAATGTCGGTCACCCGCCATGTTGAACGGTTGGAAGTGTCATGAGCCCACAATTCATTGCCCTTGCTTCCATCATCTGCGGAGAAATACAAGGTGTCGCCGACCAAAAGTGACAAACTTCCTCCTGGCCCACTGCTGGAGACACCAGGCCTGATTTCAGAGACCAGCCATGTTGTCCCATTCGAGGTGTTGTGTGCCCACAATTCACTTCCTCTGGAGTACGTTGATGCAGCGAAATACATTGTATCACCGACAAGAAGTTCGACGCCATTTCCTGGAGTGCTTGAGTTATATCCTCCTGTCGGGGCGTATGTCCTGATATCGACCACTTGCCATGTGGATCCGTTTCCAGTCGTTTGGTTGATGAATTGCGGTGCAAGGTGAACCTCGGTGTTGTTCGTCCACGTATTGTTTTCGGGGTTGTATTCGAACGGACCGGGCGCCTCGTCGTTGATTGTGATGGTCACCGTTGCCGATGTTGAGCCGCCGGTGTTGTTGGCCCAAATCGTGTAGGTCGTGGCTGTGGTTTGGAGCACGGCCGGAGTACCCCAAATTGTTCCGTTGCTGGTTCCAAAGTTGAGGCCATTAGGCAAGGTC
>PBSP01000024.1 GCA_002726845.1 Methanobacteriota archaeon
CATGCAATGCCGCAATTACTTCTGAACCCTCCAAAAATGGAATGCCGCGTTCTTGTGCCCACATTCGAGCATCGTTAACAGAAAGCGCACCGTCTCCTTCAGGCTGGAGCATCTCAGCACCAATCACAACCGGAACGAGTTGCGCAAGTCGAGCAATGCCAACAGCAAGTTCAGTGTGGCCCTGTCGCTTCAAAAGACCTCCCTCTGATTCACGACATACGGGGATATGTCCGGGGGTTCGGAACTCCATTCCCATTCGTTGCTGTGCATCGTTCTTTGACAAGTTCTCGTCAACCACTGTTGCAGCCAATTCGGCGAAGCGACGAGTGGTCAAAGCGCGGTCGTAGTCCGTAATCCCTGTGTAGGTTTCCCGGTGGTTAATCGAAAGCGTAAACGCGGAGCGAGAATCGTATCGAAGATCATTGGTTTTTAGCTCGCTAAGAATTGGATATTGCTGCATCAATGCATCGTGCGTGTGCAAATCCTGAAGGAACGGCATGCCAAACGCTTCGCCAACATCATGCCCAATCGCTAGGAAGAGAAGCCCACCGCAATCTTGTCGGAGTTGACGCATCGTTGCTGGCTGCGCAAAGGAAGCAGGAAAGAGCAAATCCGTTTCACCTTCGCGTTTGTCTGAATCAAACAAACAAACAGGGTTGCCTTGACGGAAGGCAGCGATTGCTGCGTCAACAATTTCCGACATACACATACGTTTCGTTTCACCTTCATGAACCGTCGTATTCTACATTGTGTACAGAAATCCGGCAAACTTGTGTCGGAAAGGGGTTAATTTAGGGAACGGCTTGGCTTGGATTCGCGGGGGTGGAATGATGGGAGTGAAACTTGGTCCAGCGGGTGTACCTTTGTCTTGCAAAGGACGAACAATCGTTGAAGGAATGGACGACATTATCGCCCTTGGGCTTGAGACGATGGAAGCACAGACCGTGCGGTTGATTCAACCACAGCACTTTGAACAATACTGGCAAGCAGGTGTCCTCGCAAACAAAGCCGAATTCGAAATGAACATTCACGGGCCGTACTATTCAGAACTCTTGGGAAACCGAGTGGAACGAGGTCGTTCGCTGGCAAAAATCGAAGCGACACTGCAGGCGGCCAGAACCATCAATGCTCGCCACATTACCCTCCATGCCGGACATTACGGAGAATTTGGTCGAGGAACGGCTGCAAACGAGCAAGTGGCAAACATTTTCTCGAGCATCGTTGACCGAATTCACGAAATTTGGCATGATGAAGACGATGAATTTCCTGTGTTTCCGTGGATTAAGGATGGGACGCCTTCGAAAATAGGTATCGAAACCTCAGGCAGACAAGAACTCTGGGGAAGTCTGGAAGAGGTCGTCGAAGTTGTCAACCACGTTGAAGGAACCATTCCCGTTCTCAACATTGCTCACATTCATGCACGTGGTCACGGCCGTATGAAGACGTCTGAAGATTATGGTGAGCTGTTCGACATGGTTCGTGAATCAATCGGTACCAAAGAATTCTATTGCCACTTCTCTGGAATCGAACATCGAACAGGAAACGCCATGCACTACACACAAATCAAGAAATCCGATCTGAACTTTGAACCCTTAGCTGAATTTATTGTCGAAGATGGAGGATGGCTGGATATCACGCTGATATCGGATTCTCCACTGCTGGAACACGATGCGATGTACATGTTGCAAAACATCGACAAAGCAAAACACAAGCAACTCGAACGAAAGGCCCGAGAAGATCGTCGTAGAGCTCTTGCAGCCCAAACGGGGACATCTGTAGAAGATTTGCAACGCAGAGAGGAAGAAATGGCCAAGTTGCGTACGCAGGGTTCCCAACAGAAACCGGTTGAAGAACCCAAAGCAGAACCTGCAAAAGAAGAAAAGAAACCCAAAAAGGCTGCGGCAACGAAAAACAAGAAAGAAGAGGAAGAAGACGTGTTCTCGTTTGAAGAGGACGACGACGACTTGTTTTGATTCGGTGAATTCTTTCCTATAGGAAATTGTAGATTTTCGCTTCCTTAGAAGGGAATGCACATAAGGACAAAGAGTTCGAACACTCTTCTCATGGCACACATTGCAGTGTTGGGTTTGGGCAATTGGGGAACAGCTATTGCACGTCTTTGGCTCCTTGAAGGGCATCAGGTCAAAGGATGGACCATTGAGCATGAAGTCTATGAATCGATAACAATGGACGGAATTAACAGGAAGTATCTCCCACAACAATCCGTCGAAGGTTTGGATGCAACCATGCACCTAGAAGAGGCATTGGACGGTGTTGAGATTGTTGTGTTAGCAATTCCCTCTTCAGTAATTCTTGATGTTGTCAATGATATCATTCCATTCCTTCGCCCAGGCCATGTGTTGCTGGATCTTGCCAAAGGACTCGCACCTGGGAAACGCTTGATTTCACAAGCCATTCACGAGGCTTTGCGGGCTTCCGATTGTTCAAACCCTCTGGCTGTGTTAACAGGTCCAACGATTGCACCTGAAGCCGCTGGAGGTGTCATGACGACGGCCCTCGTAGCCTCTGAAGACCTTTCTGTTGCCAAACGGTTGGCTGATACGCTCTCAACACCCACATTGCTGCTCCATGCCGCTTCGGATCCAGAAGGTGCGGAATTATGGGGCGCATTCAAGAACGTCGTCGCTCTTGCCTGTGGACTCGTTGACGGCCTCAAGACGATTGGAACGCTCGGTGGAGACAATCTCAAAGCAGCAATTTTTAGCGCTGGTTTCAAGGAAGGTTGCATCCTTTTACCCCTCCTAGGTGCACGAGCAGAGGTTGCGTTTGGCCCAGCGGGCCTTGGCGATCTCTACGTCACTTCCACCTCACCGTTTGGGCGTAACAGAACCATGGGTGAAAAACTTGGAACGGGAAAATCATTAGAGGAAGCGCTGGATGAAATGACCATGGTTGCTGAGGGAGTACGAGCAGCAAGGATGTTCCGAGAACGAGCCATCGACCAAGGCATTGACATTCCTTTCACCAAGGCACTCAACACCCTACTCGATGGAGATATCGAGGCTGAAGAGTGCTGTCGTCGTATGGTTCTCTTAGGTTAGGTCCGATTTCCTCATATGGAGGAACGGTTTCCAAGAAGCATGGCAGAAGACAATCCCTCGAAACTGACCGAGTTTGAAGCAGGTCTTTTGGATTGGTTGGTCGAAAACAACTTCCATGTCGAACCATGGTCAACAAAAAAAGCAGCCAAACAATTCTTTGTTGAAGAAGACATCATCTACGAAGCTGTCGCTTCACTGACACGAAAGGTGCCGCAGCGAATTCAAGTCTTTTACAAGAACGGTGCTCTGCACATCGCTGCAGATTAAGGCTTCCTTTTCATCAATTTGATGGTCAAACCTGACGGTAGTACGATGGTCCACCATGGATGTTTTCTCATTTTCTTGTCGTCCCTGAAAAACGAGCGCACGAACTTAGAGAGTAAGTCAATGACGATGACAACAATGAAAATGATTATGACATATGCAAAGACCTTGTCGTACTGCAGGAATTTTAGGTACAAATTGATGTAATATCCAATACCTCCTGCCCCGACGATTCCGATAACTGTACCGTGTCGAAAGTTGTACTCGAACATAAATATGGCCTGTGAAATAAGGTTGTTTGCCGATTCTGGAAGGATAACGCCGAACGATCGCTCCAGCCAACCGTGTCCCATGGCTCTGGATGCATCGAGTTGAGGTTTCGCAACACCTTCAATCGCCTCATATTGCAGCTTACCGAGATATCCAACGGTGTACAGCGTCATGGCCAGTATACCGGCCATTGGACCTAAGCCAACCATGATGACAAACAAAATCGCCCACAAAATGCTCGGAAGACTTCGGAATGCTGCAAGAAAGATTCGTGCAGGGTACGAAACCCAACCTGGGCTGATATTCTCGGCCGCAAGTATCGAGATAGGGTACGAGATGATCATCCCGAAAACCGTTGCAACAAACGCTATTTTTAGTGTCTCAAGGGTACCAATCCAAGCCGTTGAACACATAAAATCGAATGCTTCTGGCTTTTCGCAGACGGGATACGCTTGTGGATCGACAACAGACCAATCGGGAGGCCACAACGATTCACTAAAGAAGGTCTGAATGTTTCTCGGGCTATCAAACAGTTTTTGCCAATTTCCTTCAATGGTTGAATTTGTAACTCCAACAGCTAAAACAAACAGTGTAAGGAAAATCATTGGGTAGCGCCATTGATACCACACGTCCAACAACGGGGTGGGTTTCTCCTCCATTTCCACGTTGTCCGGTAGATTTGACACTTCATCACCCCACAATCGTAGAATTTGGGGGCACGATTCCTTCCCCTATCTCGATCAGTTTGTCACCCACAGCGGTGAACAAACGGTCTGCCATCTGCATTGCCCGTTCGAAATCGTGCTCGACAAGAATCATGATTGCGTTGTTTTCTTTTACATAGGTCAATACTTTTTGCATCACGATGTTGAGTGTCTCTTCGTCAAGTTCTGCTAAGAATTCATCCGCCAGAATGAGACGGGGCTTTTGTGCGAGTGTTCGAGCAACAGCGACACGGCGTTGCTGACCGCCAGAGAGTTTTCGTATTGGTGTTCGAAGTTTATGCTTCAATCCGACAGATTCGATGGCCTCGAGTGCGTGAATCTTGCAAACTCTAGAAAACGGAAACCATGCAGAAGTATGGCCTGCTTTAGCTCCCAACATCACGTTGTGGTTCACACTCGCGTGCCGTATCAACCCCAAACGTTGCGGAATGTAACCGATCTCTCCTCTGTTTCCCTTTGGCTTTCCGAAGATGTTGACTTGTCCCTTAATTGGATCTAAGAGGCCAGCAAAGGTTCGCAACAACGTTGTTTTGCCAATACCAGAGGCACCATTAATGGCAACGATTTCACCAGGTTTCAGTGTCAAGTTGATGCCAGATAACAGAACATCATCTTTGGCATACCCTATTGCAAGGTCATGGCATTGGACGATATCGTTCTCAGCCACCTCAACCACCCTAAGCCCGCACAGGACTACCGTTTATCTGAAACCGTTCGATATCAGATATCGTATTTTCCGTCGAAGTATGCGGCAATTCCTGGAACGTTTGAGATGGAATCGGAGTAGCTACCCATGTGCTCTTGTGTGTTGACGGCGATGAGACCACCGGTGTTAAGGACTTCATCAAGGATTGAGTCTCCACACATGTTCTTTGGTATTTCACTGTCAACTTCTCGAGTAAGGGTGTTGTAACAATAACCTGCTCCTTCGTCAAGCCATTCCTCGCCGTTCATGTCCATGAGGGCCGTGAGAATTGCTGCTCGAGTGTACATGTCCATGGTATCTGGGTTGTACATTACAGGGTGACTTGGAGCCTTTCCAAACAACGGTAGTGCAACGTATCCTGATGAACCATCTTCCTTTTCGAGGCACCAGTTGCGTTGCTTCTGAACACAGTTGTAATCGTAGGTTGTATCTGCAATGAAGGCAATGTCGCCACGACCTTCTGAGAGACATCGTAGCGCACCCTCGTAACTGTAGTAGAAATCACCAGAATCTGGAATGGACGCATCTTCGTTGAAGAAGTTGTAAATCGTTGATCGCAAAGATGCAACATCGTCGGGGTCGCCTACAACCTCTGCGTATCCGTTACCGATGAGGTAACCCATTGGAAGGAGCATTCCTGCGGATTTCAACCAACCGGTATGGCATGAGGTCTTGCCTTCAAACAGAGCAAATGGATCCGTTGTGTCGTCGTCATCAAGGAAGGCTTGTGCCATATCGCTGTCAGCTCGAACATAGGCTTGTGCTCCATACCATGAACGACCGTCAGGTTTCAAATCCGCAGCAAGAGCAGACAATCCGTATTCTTTCCATCCGACCCATGCGGCACCGCCGTCCATGAAGCCGATGTCAGCGTTTCCGAAGCGAAGGGCTTCGATGATTGCTCCTTCAGAGGAAACGTCGTACAACTCAACGCTCACATTGAGTTTCTTAGCAAGGCGATCTGCGAGGAGTTGTGGGTTCGCATCTATGTTTTCGTATGTGTCTCGAACTTCATAAGCGATGATGATTGGGTCTTTGGTTGGTGAAACTGAGGTGTTAATGCTGTATTTTCCACCGTAGTAAGCCTGTATACCTGGAATGTTTCGGATTGCTGCAGAGTAGGTTCCAAGGTGGTCTTCTGTGGTTCCAACATCAACAATGCCTCGAGGCGAGTTGATGATGTCGTCGAGGATATCTTCTCCAACCTCATCGTCTTCCATTTCAATGAGTACCTGTTTGACAATGCTTGCCTTTTCATCGCTCATTGTCGCTGGGTTGTACATGACTGGGTGGCCTGGAGCACGTCCGAAGAGTGGCAGTTCGACGTATTCGGATTCGTCCAAACACCATGAGTTGCTGTCTACACGGTCAACACAGTAGTATTCCAAAGTGGTATCAGCAACGAATGCTATGTCTCCACGGTCTTCTGAAAGACATCGTAGCGCACCTTTGTAGCTGTAATATGTGTCTCCTACTTCAGGAATCGATGCGTCTTCATTGAAAAATGCATAAATCGTGTTGCGCATGGACTCGACAGTATTCGGATCACCGATGACGTTGGCGTATCCGTTACCGATGAGGTAACCCATTGGTAAGAGCATTCCTGCGGATTTGAGCCAACCTGTGTGACAGGAAGTCTTCCCTTGGAAACTTGCAAAGGGGTCGGTGTAGGTGTCGTTGTCGAGGTATGCATCTGCAATATCACTACCTGCTTTGACGATGGCACGGGCACCATACCAGTGGCGCCCGTCGGGCTTGGTCTCCGATGCGAGTACTGCCAAATCGTATTGTTGCCAACCGATCCATGCTGAGCCTCCGTCCATGAACGCAAGGTCAGCGTGTCCGAAGCGCAGTGCTTCGATGGCTGCTCCCTCACCATCAACTGGGTATAGCGTGACAGGTGCGTTGAGTTTCTCTTGGAGATAATCAGCAAATTTCTGAGGGTTATCGTCGATGTTCGTGTAAGTGTCTTTCACTTCGAAAGCGACTACCAAATTATCGATCTGTTCTATGCTATCGGTCTTGTCGGAATCTTCCCCAACACATCCAGAGAAGGAAAACATCAACATGAATGCAACCATTGCAACGGCTTTGTATATCTTTCCAGCGTTCGTACTAATCTTCATTGGCATCGCCAATCGAATCCTAGATATGAATGTTAGGGCACCCTAAAAAAACAAATATAGTCAATGCCAATGGCTAAATTAGAGAGGATGGTTGACACTGTGGCTGCAAAAAACAATCGAGCGATTGCAGTTGTGTTGCCGCTTGTTTCCTTCCTTGTTCTGTTTCTTGTTCTCGAACTCAATGACATCACTGAATTGCTGCAAAACGTTGGGCTGGGAGCTGTTCTTGTCTTGCTCGTAATCTCAGGCCTGCGTCCTCTTGTCGGCGGTGTACGCTCAAGTTTCGCTTTTCGCCCTATCGCTCGATTACGTGTGGTTGATGCAGCGAAAGGGTACGTGCTCTCTGCCTATGGAACCATCTTTCTACCGTCTGCAATAGGGGGTGATTTGTTTCGTATCGAGCACATGAAAAATGCAACCGGAACCAGCCGCAGCGTATCGTTTCTAGTGGCTGCTACCGAACGGATTTTGGGCTTGTTCAGTCTCATTTTTCTGACCGCTTGTGTGTTCCTCTTCGACGTTCCTATGAAAATACCTTGGCACCTAATCGGTCTAGGTTTCCTTGTGACTGCAACGATACTTATCAGCACCAAGTATATGATGAAATTAACCGATGAGAACTCGTTGTTCAACAAGGCGATGTCCTACACAAAGGAATACGCAAGCTGGAACATGTTGGTTGCAGTATTCTTCCTCTCCGTTTTGTTTCAATTGGTGTCTCTNTCTGTTCCTGTTCTGGTTGCTTACGAGCTGTCAGGATTTGATTCTGCAGTAATNATCGCTCTAATNACTCCCNCAATNGCTTTGTTCTCTGCCCTCCCNATTTCCATNGGAGGTTTGGGTCTACGNGAGGCCAGCTACGTCGGTGCGGGTGTTTTACTTGGTGTTGACGAACATGTATGCTTAATTTGTGGACTGTCATTGTCTGTTTCGATTATACTTTCGGGCCTCCCTGGTATCTTCATACAGACCGAGCTGTTTCAGACTCACCACGGTGAGACTGAATGAATTATAACATAGACCTCTGAGGGCGGGAACGTGGAACCAATGGACAACATGCGCAGTATGACACTCGATGTCGTCGTCCCCCTCTACAACGATGAAGAGGTCATTGAGTCACTGTGCAAGACCGTTCTCTCAAGTTTGGATCAGGAATTCCGTTCCGTTCGATTGATTTTGGTTGATGACGGTTCAAGCGATGATTCCTACGCAACTGCGTTGCGCATGAAAGAACTGCATGACAGCATCGAAGTCATCAAACTCGCAGGTAATTTTGGCCAACATCGGGCCATTTTAGCAGGGTTGCGTTCAACCAGCGCAGAACTCGTCGCTGTTATGGATTCGGATCTTCAAGACAGACCTGAACACGTCCCTTCACTGGTTCAGCGCATGTTGGAGGATGGAACAGCGATAGCAATCGCTCGACGCGTTCGGCGTATGGATTCGTTGCGAAAACGGATCTTTAGTCGAATGTTTGCTGCGACATCGAATCTCCTCGTCCCATTCAAAGTCGACCCACATCTCGGTGCATTCCGAGTCATGCGACAGAGTGTTGTCAAACAAATTTGTGAAGTCAAAGAGCATACAGGAACACCGTTCTCCATGCTCTATTCATTGCGGGTTCCGTACAGCGCAGTCGATCTTGAACGAGGTGCACGAACAGCAGGTACATCCGGCTACACGTTCAAAAAATCGTTCAAACTTGCGAGCGACCGAATCATGACCTACTCCATCAAACCAATTCGTCTTGCAATTGTTCTTGGTATACTCTTCGGAATATTTTCATTGGCAATTGCAGGATACTCACTCGTTAACTACATCCTACAAGACGAGGTCGTCCCTGGATGGACTTCGACAGTATTTGTTACCTCCTTTTTTGGAGGACTCAATCTTCTTTTTCTCGGCATTCTAGGAGAATACATTGGTCGAATTTATGTCGAATCTCGCGGAATTCCGAACTATATCATCCAAGAATCGACCCTCAAGGATGACGAATCAAGTTAGAATGTTGAGGCTCGACTCTGGACCTAAAGCAGCAATGGTATCAACTATTGAAACATAGTCGGAAAAGGGCTCAACGCTTTGATCGTACGGTTCAAACGGTCCATATTCCATCCATTTGAGGCTGATGTTCGTACCTTCAAATTCGTTTGAGATGTAATCCTTTGCAGCTGGACCGCTTAGGTAGGTTGTTGCGCCTAGCTGATTGCAGATGGAGATTAATTTCTCGACGCGATCGCCTGTTGGGTTGAACTCGGATGCGTTTCGAAAGGACGTTTGTATGCCCAAATACGCACTAAATCGTCGTATTAGAGATTGGTTGAAATCGGAAAGCGTGTTGATTGAAAGATCGTTGTACACCGGTGAAATGATGTCCAAAACATCTTGGATGTACGGAGCCTTTGCATAATTTCTCCGAACGGTCTCAAGATGGTTGGAACGCCACTGACCTTCAGGCAATTGCACTTCCTGTATGGATTTTCCACGGTTTGAACCGACCGGAATTGTCATCCATTGAAAACCGCCTGGTCCGATAATTTTGTTTCGACTTCTCCAATCACGCTTGGTAAAATCTGCAACATCATAAAACACAAACACATCAGTACTTGCAATCAGTTGAAAATACCCCTTCCATGGGAGGTAATTGGACTGAGAAATAGCAACGACGGTCATGTTATTCCTCCATGAAAGTGACGCTGTCCGTGATGCGCTTTACTTCTTTGAGTAAATCTGGCATGATTGAGGAAGCATCGTCCCGAATCAATTGAATGTACCCTAACTCAGCCTGTTGTGCAGCATTTGCTGCAACGTAATCCCCATTGTTGTAGTATATCTCGTGGACAAACTCCTGATTGATGTTGTCCACACTTTTCAGCACTCCCGACTGTGATAGAATGAGGTTGTGTGCAGCGTTAGGTTTTCCTTGGGGGCTTGACGGTAGGTTGATGTTGAAATCCAATGCAAGTTGAATTGCTAAGGCATAGAAATTTATTCCCCAATACGTTCCACAGACTTCAGGCAGCCGTGTTCCACCCATCCGACACGTCAGTTCAATGATTTTTGGACCGTCTTCTGTCATGATGAAATCGATGTTTGATATCGTATTGTTGATGCCAATTGAACCAATTGCATCATCCACCATGCTGCGAATTTCTGACAAGAGCTCTACTTCGTCTTCGTGGGGACAGCCGTGACCGATCGGAATACGACGTGGAGGAGCGGTTGTAACATCACTGTGAACCACAAGGATTTCACAACGGTTGTTCCTAACGACCGCTTGCGCCCCAAATTCCTCACCTTCGAGCCATTCCTCAATGAGAACAACACCTCTTCTACTGAAATTTTGAGCGGAACGAAATGCGTCTGGTATTTCGGTTTGTTCGGTGACTTTGCTTACACCACGAGAACCCGAAGAATCCGCAGGTTTGAGGACACAGAACGACGATTGTTGATTGAAAAACTCAACCGCGCTCTCAACATCGTCGACAACCTGATACTGTGCGGTAGGGACTCTTGCGTCCATCAATTTCTTTTTCATCAACACTTTGTCAAGACACGAAGAACTTGCTTCAAGGCCTGAACCGGATAGATTGAGAACGTCGACGACCAAGCCGATGCTGCGGAGGCAAACATCGGTTGCGGTTGTTATTATCCCGTCTGGAAGGATGCTCCGTGCAAGCTGAAGCACTGCATCCATATCTGAAACATCAACATCGTGAAAATAAGAACCCAACCCAATACCTGGGTAATCGCCTTGAATGGAACAAACATGGGTCTCGGCACCGAGATCAACAGCTGCCTGGATCAACGGGACTTGGTGACGTCCTGCCCCGAGAATCATCAATTTCTTGTTACTGAAGTCCATACATCTACCCTCAAAACAATGAAAAATTACGCACCTTACGTTACTTTGTGCGCAGCATCAAATTCAACGTCCCATTCCTTAGTGGTAACGAAAAGGACTACATCAATGAAGTCTTCGATGCCCAAGAGTTTGCTGGTAATGGTCGCTTCACAAAACGCGCTCAAAAAATGCTTGAGAACATGCTCGGTGCTGAGCGAGTGCTCCTCACACACAGTTGTACTGGTGCACTTGAAATGGCTGCCATGCTTGCTGGATTTGGCCCAGGTGACGAAGTACTCGTTCCCTCCTACACTTTTGTCACAAGTGCATCATCGGTTATGCGCACGGGTGCAACTCCCGTATTTTGTGAAATTGATGAGGAAACAATGTTGCTCGATTTGGATGATGTAGAAGCCAAAATAAATTCCAAGACTCGTGGAATTGTTGCGGTTGATTATGCGGGCTTTGGCTTGGATTATACCCGTATTGATGCTCTTTGCTCCAAATACAATCTCGTGTGTATTGAAGATGCAGCGCAAGGATTGGGATCCGAATGGAACAATCAACCTCTCGGCACG
>PBSP01000025.1 GCA_002726845.1 Methanobacteriota archaeon
GGTCCTCCTTCTGCCAATGGCTTACCAGGGATTCACCATGTGATGGGACGAGCCATAAAAGATATTTTTTGTCGCTATAAAACCCAAAAAGGTTTTCAGGTCAATCGCAAAGCAGGGTGGGACACCCATGGCCTACCCGTTGAGCTGGGTGTTGAAAAAGAACTCGGCATCACCAAAGAAGATATCGGAAAGACCATCAGCATCGATGAATACAATGCCGCCTGCCGTGAAGCAGTGATGCGATACACAGATGTCTGGAGCGATTTGACCAAACAAATGGGATACTGGGTGGATATGGACGAGCCATACGTTACCTATACCTCCAAGTATATGGAGTCGGTGTGGTGGTTGCTCAAACAACTCTATGACAAAAAACTCATTTATAAAGGATACACCATCCAACCTTATTCCCCAAAAGCAGGAACAGGATTGTCTTCACACGAGCTCAATCAACCCGGCTGTTATAAAGATGTAACAGACACAACAGTCACTGCTCAATTTGAAACCCTCAACGAAACACTGCCTGCTCAACTGCAAGAAGAAACCCCACTGCACATTTTGGCATGGACAACCACCCCTTGGACCTTGCCTTCCAATACCGCCCTCACTGTTGGGCCCTCAATCGACTATGTGGTCGTTTCTACCTTTAATCGTTACACCCATCTCCCCATTCGTGTACTGCTCGCCAAAGATTTGGTGCCAAAAGTGTTTGCAAAAGTCTTTCAACAAGTCGAAGCTAAGGATGACCTGCTGACTTATGACAAGAAAGGAAAAAACATCCCTTTCCTCATCACTGATGAAGTCAAAGGCGCTGCGCTCGTCGGCATTCGATACAAGCAATTGTGGTCCGATGCACCCCTGCCACACAACAGCCCAGAACATGCTTTCCGAGTGATTGCAGGTGACTTTGTCACCACTGATGACGGAACGGGAATTGTCCATACCGCCCCTACCTTTGGTGCCGACGATGCAGTGGTCGCCAAACAAGCAACCCCAGAAGTGCCACCCATGCTGGTTTTGGATGAACACGAACAACTGGTTCCGCTGGTCGATCTGCAAGGTCGTTTTCGAAAAGAGCTTGGATCACTCGGTGGAAAATATGTCAAAAACGAATACTACAACGATGGTCAGGCACCTGACAAATCTGTTGATGTCGAAATTGCCATCCGTCTGAAAGAAGAAAATAAAGCTTTTACTGTTGAGAAATATGTGCACAGTTACCCCAACTGCTGGCGAACAGACAAACCTGTGCTATACTACCCCCTCGATTCGTGGTTTGTGAAAGTCAGTGATAACAAAGAACGCCTTGTTGCGCTCAACAACAACATCAATTGGAAACCAAAATCAACAGGGGAAGGGCGCTTTGGAAACTGGCTCGCCAATGCCAATGACTGGAACCTTTCACGCTCTCGATTTTGGGGCATCCCCTTGCCGATTTGGCGAACGGAAGACAATAACGAAACAAAAGTCATTGGGTCGATTGAAGAGCTTCAAGCAGAAGTCGATCGAGCTGTTAAAGCTGGGTTCATGCAAACAAACCCCTTTGCAGATTTTGTCCCTGGCAATATGAAAGACGAAAACTACGATCAAATAGACCTGCACAAAAACATCGTGGATGGATTGGTTCTTGTCAGTTCAACAGGAGAAGCCATGTACAGAGAAAGCGACTTGATCGATGTGTGGTTTGACTCTGGTTCCATGCCCTATGCGCAATGGCACTATCCCTTTGAAAACAAAGACAAAATTGACGAGGCAGTCGCCTTTCCTGCTGACTTTATCGCCGAGGGTGTTGACCAAACAAGAGGGTGGTTCTACACCTTGCATGTCATTAGTGGGTTGGTGTTTGACAGTATCGCCTATAAAAACGTTGTTTCCAATGGACTTGTGCTAGACAAGAATGGGCAGAAGATGTCCAAACGTTTGGGCAACGCAGTTGATCCCTTCGAAACCCTAAATACCTATGGCGCAGACGCAACTCGCTGGTATATGATCAGCAATGCAAACCCTTGGGACAACCTCAAGTTTGATGTAGAAGGAATTGCCGAGGTGCGTCGTAAGTTTTTTGGTACACTATACAACACCTATTCGTTTTTTAGTTTATATGCCAATATCGATGGGTTCTGCTATAAAGAAACAGATATCCCTTTAGACAAACGACCCGAACTGGATCGATGGATTTTGTCAGCACTTCACACACTAATCGCTCAGGTGGATGAGCATTTCGACAACTATGAACCCACCAAAGCCGCTCGGTTGATCTCCTCATTTGTGACCGAAGACTTGAGCAATTGGTATGTTCGTTTGTCGAGAAGACGATTTTGGAAAGGGACCTATGAGGAAGATAAGATTTCAGCATATCAAACCTTGTACACATGTTTGATTTCTGTTGCAAAACTCATGGCACCCATTGCACCTTTTTATGCAGATCGTCTGTATCAAGATTTGGATGCAACCACTGAAAAAGAGCAATATGCTTCTATTCACTTGGCTTATTTTCCAACTGCCAAT
Source organism: Methanobacteriota archaeon (assembly GCA_002726845.1). Taxonomy (GTDB): domain Archaea; phylum Thermoplasmatota; class Poseidoniia; order Poseidoniales; family Poseidoniaceae; genus MGIIa-L2. The sequence goes on from PBSP01000025.1 coordinate 2,509, forward strand.
AACGAATGTATTGCAGCTGATTTAGAGAAAAAGATGGAGCTTGCACAACGCATCGTTTCTTTGATGTTGTCGATTCGTAAAAAAGAAAAAATAAAAGTGCGTCAGCCACTTCAAAAGGTTTTGATTCCTGCGCTTGACAGTCAAGAAAAACAAGCCATTTTGGAAGTATCGGATCTGATCGCTGCAGAAGTCAACGTCAAAACAATCGAAATTCTCGACGATGCTTCGTCGATTTTGGTCAAGGAAATCAAGCCAAATTTTAAAACCCTTGGCCCTCGATTTGGTAAGGAAATGAAGGCTGTTTCAGAGGCGATTCAGGGACTAAACGATGAACAAATTCAAGCCATAGAGACGCAAGGATCAATTGCGATTGAAATTAATGGGAAAAATACTATTTTAGATGCTTCAGATGTGGTGATCCAGTCCAAAGATATTGAGGGTTGGTCGGTTGCGTCAGAACAAGGAATAACAGTTGCTTTGGATTGTAGCCTAACAGAAGATTTACTTCTCGAGGGCATTGCTAGAGAGTTTGTTAATCGTATTCAAAACCTTCGAAAAGACAAAGGGTTTGAAGTGACTGATACCATTACTGTAACACTAAAACAAGACAAACAGTTGGAACGTGCAATAGATGCCAACAAAAACTACATAACCAGTGAAGTACTGGCCGAAAATATCTTATTTGTTGATACAAATCCCCAAGGAGAGCCCCTATCATTTGATGATATCAAAACTGAGATTCGCTTAGATAAAACCAAATAAAAAGAAAATGAAAACAAACGAAATCAACCGATACCCAGATAAGGATCTTGAGGAATTCAAAGGATTAATCGAAGAGAAAATTGCGAAAGCACAGCATGATTTAGAACTGATCAGAAGTGCTTATATGAACAATAGCAACAACGGCACAGACGATACCTCTCCAACCTTTAAGGCTTTTGAAGAAGGGTCAGAAACCATGTCGAAAGAGGCCAATACTCAACTGGCGATTCGGCAAGAAAAATTTATTAGAGATCTAAAAAATGCCTTGATTCGCATCGAAAATAAAACCTATGGTGTTTGTCGGATCACTGGCAAGCTCATCAGTCCCGAACGACTAAAATTGGTGCCACACGCCACTTTGAGTATCGAGGCAAAAAACATGCAGAAATAGCATATATGACCCTCAAAAAGTCTCTGTTCCTTATCGTTATAGTGCTGCTGCTTGACCAATGTTCTAAGTTCTATATCAAACTCAACTTTCCACTGAGTATTTACAGCTCAGATACCATCGTTGACTGGGGATGGTTTCGCCTGATTTTTATTGAAAACAAAGGCATGGCATGGGGCACACGATTTAGTGACTTCATTCCCTTTATTTCTGACGATACTGGCAAGCTCTTGCTATCACTCATTCGCATCGCTGCTGTGAGTGTGATCGGCTATATGCTTTGGGACGCAATCAAAAAGCAGCAACACAAGTTATTGCTAATCTCTGGTTGTCTGATCTTTGCTGGTGCGCTTGGCAACATCATCGATTCATTGTTTTACGGCCTTCTGTTTTCCAATAGTTATGGGCAAGTCGCTAGCCTTTTACCTGAGGGTGGGGGTTATGCGCCTTTGTTTTTTGGGCATGTGGTCGATATGCTACAATTTCCCATGTTTACTTGGGTATGGCCTTCTTGGATGCCTTGGATTGGGGGGCAATCCTTTACTTTTTTTGAACCNGTTTTCAACCTTGCCGATACAGCCATCAGCACTGGGGTTGGGATTATTCTTGNTTTTAACAAGCGTATTTTTCCAAAAAATTAAAACTCTANAATNCCTTCAGAATGGATGCAACTGTGAAGNCGAATGTCTGTCGGNTCACAGTCTGTGATNTCAGGGCAAGGNGGAAAATAAGACAGCCCAANAAAAACAGTTTGTGGTGAACACNTNCTNAGAAATCGGTCNTAAAACCCTTGNCCATATCCAACCCGTTGTCCCTTGCCATCGTACCCCANTAGCGGCACAAAAACCAGGTCAATCNCACTGGGTTGTNTGGGTANTCCNCCNATNGGTTCNGGAATNCCGTAGGTGTTTGGTTGCAAGGCAGTTTCTGNAAAAANTTCCCAATGTGTCATCTGTTTGGTTNCGAAATCGGTTTGGGNGACAACNACCTTNTTACCCATNCCAAACAACAANTCAACCAACGCTTTGGTGTTGGGTTCTTTCTGTTTTTGAATGGATAAAAACAAATGCACAACCCCCACTCGGGAGAGGTCAAACACCTTGATATGCTTCATCAATCCCTCCTGCTTTTTTTGCATTTGTGAGGGGGTGAGCTGTTTGCGCAAATTTAGATGGTATCGTCGAGCCTCTGCTTTTGTCATTGGTTTGGATTGAACACAAATAAAATAATTAATTTCGTCACATGCCGAAAGATGCGATAAAACTTCATGTGCAAGCCCTTCCCAATCAGCCAGGGGTATATCAGTTTTATGACAAACAAGAGAAAATTATTTATGTCGGCAAAGCCAAAAACCTCAAAAACAGGGTGTCTTCATATTTTCGAAAACAAGTCGATTCGAAAAAAACCCAAAGGCTCGTAAACAATATCGTATCCATCAAACATATCGTTGTGCCGACCGAATCCGATGCATTGATTTTGGAAAACACCCTGATTAAAGAACATCAACCACGCTACAATATCCTGTTGAGAGATGATAAAACCTATCCTTGGATCTGCATTAAAAATGAGGCTTTCCCAAGAGTATTCACTACCCGAAAAATCATTAAAGATGGGTCTGAGTATTTTGGACCGTTTACCAATTTCAAAACTGTTCGTTTGCTGATGAATCTCATTCAAGAGCTCTATCCACTTCGAAACTGCACTTATGATTTGCGAGAAGAGTCGATCCAAACCAAAAACTATAAGGTCTGTTTGGAATATCATATCGGAAACTGCTTGGGTGGTTGTGTGGGCGAGCAAAGTCAGAGTGACTATGACCATCAAATCAGTCAGATCAGGGCCCTATTGCGTGGTAATTTTAGCGAGGTGATTCGAGGGTTTAAACAAAAAATGAAAGTTGCTGCTGATGTGCTTGACTATGAAGAAGCACAGAAGCAAAAAAATAAAATCGATATTCTAACCAATTATCAATCCAAATCTGCTGTGGTCAGTGCCACCATCAGCAATGTGGATGTGTGTACTGTGATCAGCGATGAACATACTGCTTTTGTCAACTATCTTCATGTGGCATATGGGTCGATTGTTCGCTTTCACAACATGGAAATCAAAAAGAAACTGGAAGAAAGCGATGAGGATGTCCTTCGAGTGGTGGTGGTGGAGCTGCGCCGCCGATTTCAATCCACCTCCAAAGATGTAATCTTACCTGTTGGCATCGACTTGGGAGATGATATACGCGTGACTGTCCCCAAAAAAGGAGAGAAAAAAAAGCTGTTGGACTTATCGTTGCACAATGCCAAGCAAGGGCGTTTGGAGCAACTAAAACAAATCAAAATCTCTGACCCACAGCAACACACCAATCGTTTGCTCAGTCAGATGAAAAAAGACCTTCGCCTACAAGTCCTTCCCGACCATATCGAGTGTTTTGACAACTCCAACATTCAGGGGAGTAACCCTGTTGCTGCCTGTGTGGTGTTTCGCAACACCAAGCCTGCCAAAAAGGAGTATCGTCACTACATCATCAAAACAGTCACTGGTGCCAATGACTATGCCTCGATGGAAGAGGTCATTTATCGTCGATACAAACGTCTTTTGGAAGAAAAACAAAGCCTCCCACAGCTGATTGTGATCGATGGTGGTAAAGGGCAGTTGAGCTCTGCTTTACTCAGTATTGATGCACTAGGATTGCGCAACAAAATTGCAGTGATCGGCATTGCCAAACGACTGGAAGAAATCTATTACCCAAACGACCCCATTCCAATGTACCTTGACAAACGATCTGAGACACTTAAAATTATCCAACAATTGCGAAACGAAGCCCACCGCTTTGGTGTGCGACTGCATCGAAACAGAAGAAGCAAACATGCTGTTTCTTCCTCGCTTGACAACATTCCCGGCATCGGAGAAAAAACAATCATCAAACTGCTCAAAGTGTTTAAGTCCGTCAAGCGAATCAAAGAAGCTGAGTTGAAAGATCTAGGCGCAGCGATTGGAACGGCAAAAGCCAAAGAACTTTATTCCCATTTTCACCCTGTGAAAGAGAATGCGAAATAAAACTTCACATTTAACATTTTAACAAATCATCTTGTCAAGGGATTTTTTTAATTTTGTTATTGATGTATTTGATTCGACATTTCATCCTTTTCCTCATTTTTTTTCCAGGGGCTATTGCCCAATCAAACACTGGCGACTCCATCCAACCCAATCGCATCGTTATAGATCAAAAGGTCAATGATGCTTTTCAAGATGGTGAATGGTTTCGATTTCGGATGCGCTATGGCTTTCTCAATGCCAGTTATGCAACAGCTTCAGTCCGCGAAACAACCTTCAGAGACCAAGCTGTTTATCATGTTGCTGCGACTGGAAAAACAACAGGCTTTGCACGTTGGTTTTTTAAAGTCGATGACTACTTTGATAGTTATTTTGAAAAAGATGTTGTTCGCCCCATTCTTTTTGTGCGCAATATTTCAGAAGGAAACTATAAGCGTCATGTTGAAATTGACTTTAACCACAACACTCAATCGGGCATCATGCACGATTTGCTGAAAAAAACCAAAACTGAAATTGACTTTGCCCCAAACCTACAAGACCTCGTTTCTACCTTTTATTTTTTGAGAAACCATTTTGATTTGGAGGGGATTCAAGTTGGAGAGACTGCTTCCCTACACATGATTTATGACAAAAAACCATTTGCGTTTCGGTTTCGATTTCTGGGGTATGAAAACGTCGAAACCAAGTTTGGAGTGGTTCCCTGTGTCAAATTTCGGCCCTATGTTGAAGAAGGGCGAATTTTTAAGAAAGAGAGTGGACTGTCGCTTTGGGTAAGCAATGACAACAATAGAGTCCCCATTAAAGTTGTTGCAGAGTTGAGCGTGGGTTCTCTCGACGTCGATTTAGTAGATTTTAAAGGTCTAAAATACCCCTTTAATATTATTGTAAATGAATAAACACTTTATACTTTTGATGGTTTTGGCTGGTCTTGTTTCAGCCTGTGGATCGCGTGCAGAACGTGAACCAGCAAAGCCAGTTGAACCACAAGTCTATGAGTTTGGGTTTTTACTCAACGACTATCATGTGGTGAGAGATACTGTTGTGCGTGGAGATAGCTTTGGTGGGATTTTGGAAAAATATGGCATCTATTATCCACAGATTTACAACATCAATACTGTTGCGAAAAAGGCATATAACTTTCGTAAAATCCGCACAGGAAGACCCTATACCATACTGCGTAGAAAGGACTCATTGGAAACCCCCGAATTTTTGATTTATCAGCCCAGCGCGATTGACTATGTAACCGTCAGACTCACCGATTCTCTGTGGGCAAAAAAAAACCAAAAAGAAGTCAAGCTACTCGAACGCCAAGCCTGGGGCGTCATCAATAGCTCCTTGTATGAAACTCTCGACGAGCAAGGCCTCAGTCCACTGGTTGCCTATGATATGTCGGATATCTACGCCTGGACAATCGATTTCTTCCGCTTGGAAAAAGGAGATCGATTCAAAGTACTCTACACCGAAAAATATGTAAACGATTCTGTTTTTGTGGGTCACAACCGAGTTCATGCTGCCTATTTTGAACATCGCGGAAAACCGATCTACGCCATCGAATTTGAATCGGACTCTGTCCGCAATATCAACGAATTTTTTGATGAAAAAGGAAAAAATCTACGCCGTGCCTTTTTACGTGCACCCGTCAATTTTTCACGGATTTCGTCACGCTATAACACCAAACGTCGCATTGCCTATTACGGTCGTGTAAAACCCCATTTGGGGACAGACTTTGCCGCACCTGTAGGCACTCCCATTCGATCGACAGCAGCAGGAACCGTGACCAAATCAGGCTATACCCGTGGGAACGGTAACTATGTAACTATCCGGCACAATGCTACCTATTCTACCCAGTATCTTCATATGAAAAAAAGAGGGGTTCGCGTGGGGCAATACGTCAATCAAGGAGATTATATAGGGACGGTCGGGATGACCGGATATACCTCTGGCCCTCATGTGTGCTATCGTTTTTGGAAAAACGGAAAACAAGTCGATCCGTTTAAAACCAAATTACCCGACGCCAAACCGATTGCAAGTGAACTGAAAGATGCATATTTGCAGCATATGATTCCGTGGAAGGATAAACTCGACTGTATTTATTTTGAAGAACAAAAAACAAATACCAATGCCATTACCAACAATCAATCCAACGAAAACAGCAGCTTGGAGCAAACTTCAGAAACACTATAAAGAAACGCAAAGTCAAAGGTTGCAGGACCTTTTTGAAAGAGATCC
>PBSP01000026.1 GCA_002726845.1 Methanobacteriota archaeon
CCTCTATAAGTTTACAACTGCTTGGTCAAGAGACCAAGAAGAGAAAATCTACGTTCAACATCGTTTGAAAGAACACGGTGCTGAAGTATGGGAGTGGTTTGAAAATGGAGCTTACTTCTACATTTGCGGTGACAAGCAGTACATGGCAAAGGACGTTCATCGAGCCCTTATCGACATCGCAATTGAACACGGTGGGATGTCTGAAGCAGACGCTACACACTTCATTGAGAAGACGATGATGAAAGAGCAGAAGCGATACTTGCGTGACGTGTACTGATTTATTCCAGATCATCAATTTGGAAGGCCCATACCGAATGTTGCTGTCCATCAACGATCCGTTTCTCAACGCACGTTACAAACGGAGATTTCCGTAACGCTCTCGACATGATGTGTGCTTGTACAGGCCTTCCTTCTTGTTTGAGTGCTTGAATAATCTCTCGAGTTGTTTGAGGGCCATGTATTCTCAAGTAACCAACAATCCAATCTGCATGCTCACGTTGCAAGCGACGTTCTTCTGTCCATCGCTTCCGCATGTTGCATGACTTGCAAACATCCGTTTAAACACCTGTGTGATGGTTTAGAATCATGCCCGAAGGTCCTGAAATACATCGGGCTGCAAACAATCTTCGCAAGGTACTGGAAGGAAACATCATCACACACGTCGAATGTCCGTATCCACCAATTCGCGGTCAAGAGCATCGATTCCTTGGACAGGAAGTTCTTCGCGTAAAAGCCCGTTCAAAAGCCATGCTGATCCATGTAGGTGATGATGTTCTCTACAGTCACAATCAATTGTATGGGCGGTGGACCGTTCAAAAAAAGACGAGCAAAGAACGGAAAACAAATCGATCCTTGCGAATCAAACTTGAGACTGAGACACATGTTGCATGCTTGTGGTCTGCAACGGATATCGAACTTCTTGAACCATGGGAGGTTGAGAACCATCCCTACATTGAACGTCTCGGTCCAGACGTTGCTGATGAAGAAATCGAATTCAAGTCTGTGCTTGAACAGATCCAGAATACAAGATTCGGAGGCCGCCAGTTATGTCATCTCCTTCTCGATCAATCCTTCCTTGCAGGTGTTGGAAACTATCTTCGCAGTGAGATTCTCTTCAATGCAGGCCTTCATCCAAATCGGAAATTGAAGTCACTAACAGAAGATGAACAAACACGTTTTGCATACTCTGCAATTTCAACAACACAACGAGCTTACGTTCAGAAGGGCGTGACGGTCGACAAGGATCTCTACGATCTGTTACGTGAACAAGGAATGTCTCGTCGCCAGGCACGTCATTATGTGTTCACACGAGATGGGTTGAATTGCCATACATGCGAAGGACTCATTTCACATACACGCCTAAGCGGAAGACGTCTCGATTACTGCCCAAATTGTCAACACTGAAGCACTGCGCGAGTCTATTTGCGAATGAAATATCCAATGCTTGCAAATCCAATCAAGTACATGCCAATACCTGCGAAATTTCCTCCGGCAGACAATTCAAAATCACCATCGCCTATAACCCCCATACTCGAGAAAACCAAGAACAGAATCACATAAATCAATTGTAAGGCACCGACAAGCGTTGGATATTTCTTCAATCCAACTGAAACAAGTGCGAGAATTGACAAAAGAAGATAGATGATTGGTGCCAAGAAAAGCATGATGAGAGAGATACCGAACATCGCCTCTTCACTCTCCACATCTCCTTCACCATCAGAATCGGATCCTGACGTATCATCTGTAAATTGATCTGTATCTAAGTCAGCTATTGTTTCAATTGAATAGAAGGTACTGCTGAATCCATTCATGGGACAATTGACGGTATCCAAATCATCAATCTCAAAATCATCACCACTCGCTCCATATTGTATGCTCGAGTAAAGCAACTCGCACACCTCTTCTTCTTCACTGTTCGATAATTCATCGTGTTGGAAGGTTAGGAAAGGCGTAAACATGAGTAGAACAACAAGCCCGAGTGTAATGAGTGGTGCATAGAAGGTCCTTTCAGGCTTCTTGGATATGTATTGAGTAGGTTGTTGATAATACTGGGCAACAGGTTGCGATTGCTGAATGTAGGACTGCGCAGGTTGTTGGACTTGTTGATATGGGCTGGTTTGTACGCCCGTGACAGGGTATTGCGGTTGGGCAGAAGCAGGATTCCAGTGCGGAAAATACATCCGCGTAGCCCTCATTGCTTCATGGTATTCTGTCCCAGACTGAATCAGGCCAGAAAAATACTCCTCAGGAGTCATTGTTTATCCAACCAACATGATTTTATCTTAACTTTTCGCCAGCAATTATTGGTGCTGGCAAGCATCTCAAGAAACCGTTTTTCAGAAACTTAATCGTCGTCAACGAAGACTTCGATCGCAAAGGATTGATCGTTGTGTCCCCAATGGCAAATGCCTGGTTCCTCATCACGAATCATAAATCGTTTGGTTTGAAATTCAAGGCCCAATTCATCATGGGCGTGTTCGAGGAGGATTCGGATTCGTTCACTGTATGTTCCAAATGGATCGATTCCAGCCTGTGCTGGAATTCCGTCAACAAGTGCAGCGCGTAGTTTATACGGGGTGCCATCGTTTGATTTCATAGCGTGACTACCGTTTGGTACGATCAAATCTTCTTCTCTTGCTGGGCGTGTTTTTCTTTCGGACATGTTAATCACCAGTAATACGAATAGGGGCTAGAACTTAATAACCATTTCGTTTTTATTAAATAATTCGGTGAGCCAGACATTGTGACCGCTTTGCTCATAGGGTGTCTTGTTCACCATACGGGCATGGGTTTCTCGAAGGTTCTTATCGCCAACCGTGGTGAAATTGCTCTCCGCATCATGCGCACATTGCGTGACATGGGTATCGAAGCAGCGATCATTTATGGAAAAGAAGACCGATTATCCCTGCCAGTTAAACTTGCAGATGATGCAACATTCAGAGATGTAATCAATCCACTTGACGCATATTTGGACATTGAAGCTGTCGTACAAGCGGCAAAAGATATGGGTTGTGATGCAGTCCATCCTGGTTATGGTTTTCTTGCAGAAAATGCTGGTTTTGTAAAACGATTGGAAGAAGAAGGCATCACCTTCATTGGACCAAGTGCGGATGTTATCACGCTTCTTGGTGATAAAATCGAGGCGAGAGCCGCCATGGAGGCCGCTGGACTTCCAACTGCAAAAGGATCTTCCGAGCCCATTTCTGAGGCGAAGGTCGCCTCAGCATTAGCGGATGATATTGGCTATCCAGTCATTATCAAAGCAGCCGCAGGCGGTGGCGGGATTGGAATGCAGATCGTTGAGCAGGAAAGCGAGTTTGAAAGTGCACTCAAGATCTGTCAATCACGAGCAAAGTCTGCTTTTGGAGACGACCGTGTCTTTGTGGAGAAGTACATTCAAGGTGCTCAACACGTAGAATTCCAAGTTCTTGCTGATGGAACCAACGCCATTCATTTTGGCGAGCGATTTTGCTCCATTCAACGTCGTCATCAGAAACTTGTTGAAGAAGGACCTTGGTTGACGCCCGAGAAGCGACAAGAAATTGGCTCATTGGTTTGCAAAGGAGCAGAATCGGTTGGGTACAAAGGCCTTGCAACGTTTGAATTTCTGAGGGATGCGAACGGTGATTTTTACTTCCTTGAAGTAAACCCACGGGTTCAGGTTGAACACACGGTCACAGAATTGATTACAGGACATAATTTGGTTGAATTGGGCATACGCGTCGCACAAGGTGAAGCCCTACCGCTCAAGCAAGAAGAAATTGCATGGCGCGGTCACAGCATCCAGTGCCGCCTTAACGCCGAAGATCCTGCAGAGTTCATCCCCAGTCCAGGACGGCTATGGGAGTGTCATTTCCCATCCGGATTTGGTGTTCGCGTTGACACTCATGCTCATCCAGGATATGAAATGCCGGGGTGTTTCGATTCCCTGCTGGCAAAACTTCTCGTTTGGGGACGTGACCGTGAAGACGCGATTCGAAGGATGCGAACTGCATTGGACGAGACGGTCATTACTGGTGTTGAACATCTAATCCCCTTGCATCGTAGAATCATGGACGAAGAAGATTTCATGAGCGGTAACATTACCATTCAGTACATCGATATGCATCAAGAACTGCTCGGATGAGTGAAGATATGGACGTCCTTATTGTTGGAAGCATTGCTTACGATAGCATTACCTCTCCCCAAGGAACTGCGCCACACACGTTGGGAGGCTCTGCTACGTACGCTGGCCTGGCAGCCTCTTTCCATATGCGTCGGTTGGGGCTAGAAAACATCGGGCTTGTTGGTGTTGTTGGTACCGACTTTCGAGAGGATGATTTCGCTACACTCACGGATGCAGGTCTCGACACGGCCGGTGTGGAAGTTGTCGAGGGCTCAACCTTTCACTGGATTGGGTCCTATCACGGAAACATGGCTCAAGCAGAGACGCATGAAACCCATCTCAACGTGTTTGAGACGTTTGAACCCAAGGTGCCTCAGCATGGAGTCCACTCGACGGTTACCTTCTGTGCCAATCTTCATCCGTCCATCCAACTGTCCGTTCTGGACCAATCTGAACCCAAGCGTGCAACGATTCTCGACTCGATGAATTTGTGGATCAACATCGCCTATGATGAATTGATTCAAGCCATGAAACGTGTCGACATTGTTGTAATCAACGATGGAGAGGTGACGATGTTAGCAGATTCACAGAATCTGGTTGAAGCTGCGAAGAAAGTCCAATCGATGGCATCCATTCCGACCCTGATCATCAAAAAGGGGGAACACGGTGTCCTTGCTTTGCATGGAGATGACATGATTGCATTGCCCGCTTATCCAACAGATGTCGTGGTCGATCCTACTGGTTGCGGGGATACCTTTGCTGGGTCTTTGGCTGCTTGTCTATCAAATGGAGTTGGCCAGATTGGTACCAATGAACTCCGCCAAGCTCTTATCCATGCAACGGTTTCCGCGAGTTTTACGTTGGAAAACTTTGGTACACGGGGAATCGAGTCCATGGATTTGGATTCTTACCATGAACGATTGGATACGTATTGTTCGATTTCTGGAACCTCAGTCGATGCGTCGTAAGCCATGCTGGCTGGTCTGAGGTTGCGCAGTTTCGTGAGATTCTGTTAAAGCACTGAACGATGCTGGTACATTGTTTTCTTCCTCATCCGATATGTGATCGCCTAAGATTTCGATGATTTCTTCATCGATGCCTTCCTCACTCAACCCAGATATTCTATCACGAACCTTGTTAATCATTGAAGAGAACCGACGGCCTGCTCCTCGATCGGCATCCTGACGGGTGGATGCGATTCGACGTTTGGAGGAAGTCCTTCGCTGAAGACGTTTCAGTCGTCCTTTCGAATCGCGTCGAACTGTCGGTGTCGATTTTGGTGTTGATGCAGAATGGATGTTAGAGGGTATTGCTCCTTGTTCAACGAGCGAAGGTGTGTTTTCTTCAGAGATGGCCTCTGGATTGAACAGCGGTAAATCAGGTGAAATGAAAGCCTCAGGATTCGAAGGTATATGGGCGCCTTCAGGGCCGACAAAACTCGGAAGGTGATTTGTTGGTAATGGAGTGAATGANACTGGGCTTGCTTCTCGAGAAATACCGCTCGCCTCGTGTATCATTTGGGACGAACTGATTGTTTGTTGATGCATCGGAANGGGAAGTGGTGCGTCACCAGAAAAATGTGTGTGGCTGATTTGGCTCGACGCACTGTGTTGTTCGTCATTGAGCAGATTTGCATGCCCCCTTCGGGTTCCTACGTTGGCGATTCCACGTTCGATGATTCCATGTTGCCGTGGTTCAATGGAATCGAACGCTGTTGGCTCCTTACGCATCGAGTCCGTCGCCCATCGCGGCATCGATTCATCGATCTCAAACTCTTCATTTTCAGGAACAAGGTCACCAAGGAAACTCGATAAACTTCTTGCGGGAACTAAATCCTTTGCAGGAGCTGGAAGGGATTGTGCGGCAATGTGAGCCGCATGACGAGGAAATTCAGCATCTTCATTGATTAAATCGACACCTATTCGCGCTTCTTCAAGCGTTAAACCATCGTTCATGCGTTGAATCATGGTTGAAAGTCTGAGCAAGCGTGAATCAATGGCATGAAGGACATGGCAATCACCCAGTTCAGTATCAAGGGTCAACGTTGGGCGCTTTGTTAACACCCATCCGGAGACCATTGAAACACCGAGTATGAGTCCAATTAATCGTAAATCTGGAGGTGTGATGACTCTCCATGAGGCGTAAAGAAGACAGCATCCAATAAAGGCGATCCAACTTGGTATCAGCGTGGTGTTGTGATGCATCATTCGTACAATCCTGTCGTAGCGGATGTCAATGCAATTCCCATTCTTGAATTCGATGGAGAGGCGAGACTCGCCAAGACTGGCTCTCGCTCGACCGCTTTCGCCAACCACGCGAAGGCCGTGGAGGACCATTCTCTCCCCAGACTCCGCATGGCGTTCATTGCGCCCTTCCGTCTGCATCCCAGCGTGCAGTTTGAGCCACCTATTATCAATGCATCCCTCAGAAAGACGTTTGAAACAATTGTTATGCGTTCAAAAAAACGCCGCCGAATCAATCAATTTTGCTGAGTTGTGCATGACCCATTATTCTGGGTTTTGAGTCAAGTTGAGCGACCACAACTGCTGGCGAATTTTCGATTCTCTGCAACAAGGGTGTCTCCCATCGAACGGTATATGTGGTTCCATCCACGCTTTCGATACGACCAACGTTGAATTGCAAATCAATGGATGCATGAACAACATCACCAACCTCGAGATTCTTTTTCTGAAACGGTGAGACGGACAAATCCATCTCGGAAGTCGTGTGTGCTTCAAGGGCCAACGGTCGGAAGGTGTTTGTTTTCTTATCGTCAAGTTCTGGATGAACGATTAAACATGTTCCAGAAAGACTCTCTTCCTTTGCGTTGCGAAGTGCGATTCCAACGCGATCACCCGCTCCGGCCCGATTCACATCATCATCCATGACTTGAAGTGATTTCACCGAACCAGTTCCGCCATGTGGCAACATCTTGACCTCGTCATGAACTGAAACCACTCCCGATTGAACGTATCCAATTGCGACCAGTCCAATGCCTTTGACATTGAAATGTTGGTCGATTGGAACCACAAGAGGCAATTCTTCAACAGTGGTAAGGAATTCTGCAATGTGTTCCATTATGCTGTACAATGCATTGCGTAATTCGATTCCGTCCGCTTTTACAAAACTCCAATTGACCAGGCCAGCCTGATGAAACAACGATTGAATCGAACTTTCATCAATCCACTCTCCTTGGGGCGGTTTCAATACGGCAATACCGTTCTCAATTCCTGCGCTGGCGAAGGCAACCAAGGTCTCACCGAGCGTTGCATCAACAGCATTTACCTCGATCAATCCTGCACGACCTGCTGACAATGCATTGAGCAAAGGACGCAGTCGTTCTGGATATTTTGCAGGCCGGATCAGCGACAAAATACGGGCTTCACCATCGACGGTCTCTTTGTGTACATACGTGTGAACGTCGCGTTGGTCTGTTGGTTTTGCAATCTCCCTTGCGAGTTCATCACTTCCAACCATTGCGATGTTCAACACGGCCATGTGACGAACCACCGAATCTTCTCACATCAATCCTCTTGTTGCGGTTTCCGTTTTGAGAGCAATTTGTTGCGAATGTCTTCTGCTATCGCCCATTCGTTCTTTTCTTCTTCATTTTCAGGAACAAGTTGTGGAATAGGTATGGGTCGCATCATTGAGTCGATGGCGACCATGAAAAAGTACCCCTCACAAATGACACGTGTTTTCCAATCGGACTTCGTCATTGCACACGCTGTTACTTTGACACCAGCAGTGTGTGTACTCGTAAACACAATGCGTCCAGTGACTTCGATCAAATCACCCTGCCGTGCTGGTGCCTTGAAGGTCAGTGTATCGATGGAGACGGTAACGAACTCACGGTGTGCAAATTTGGAGCATGCAATGCCAGCTGCCTTGTCCATGACCGATAGCAGTCTACCACCAAACAGGGTGTCGTAAGCGTTGGTATCTTGAGGAAACACTTCTTCAATCAGCTTGACGGGTTCGGTTGAGAACGGTTTCATGATTATCCCACGCTTTCATGTGATATGAACCCTTAGAGGAAATTCGACCAATGGCTGCTGATTTCCCTGATTTTCTCAAACGTTGAGATGGACGTCAAAGCGACGAGGTTTTAGTCCAGTGCTGGTACGCAGGTGTTAGGTGACACCATGGCCAATCAAAACCGACGAACAAAAACTGCGCTTTTCCTTGTACTGTTGATGGTTTTAATGCCTCTTGCAAGCGGGACATCCTTGACGACAAATTTCAGTTCTGGTTCAAACGAAGTAGAAATCCTTCTCAACGATGCAACAAGCTATTCAGAGAGCGTGGATGGTTCAATCGATTTACCTCTTGACCAATCGATTACTTCTGCAAGTATGGCCGTCGGGTCTGACCCAGCGGTGCATGGCGCACACACTCGCATCGACATCGAGACCATGCCACGTGTTTGGAATCCAAATTACAATGGCCAAACTACTTCGTTTTCCAAAGCAGAGGAATTCCAGTTTGAAGATGGCTCGGTCTCAACTCCGGTTTCACTGAAAGCCGAAGGAATCCTAACGGATTTTGAAGGCGACATGGCCGGCTTCATGGATGCTACGACTCCACCGCTTCAGTCCGGCGCCCCATGGTCGCATGGGTCGTTGTACGGTGGTGCAATTTTACCAGCCAACTGCGCATCAGGAAGCGATTGTTGGGGGACCGGTCTTTTCGACAACGATTACACAGACGACAACAACCAACAGCCCTTCAAAGAAATCCTCCTCTCGCCAACACTCGATCTATCTTCGGGAACAGCGGTGAAAGATCCCTCAGTTTATTTCGACTCGTTTCATCAACTCATGACCTTTTCAACTTCGGGAACAAACCCAACATACAGATATCCTGATTGTGCGTACATCGAGATGCGATACTCGCCAACAACGTTCTTTGACCCAGCCGTCTCACCGTGGGAACACATCGACATTGACATTCAAAACACATCGGGTCTTTCGTACGGATCGGGATACTATCAGGTTGGTAATGCAGGAGCTCAGAACAAAATTGACGGCCGATGCAACGGTGTTTCATTCAATGAATATGCACTTGGTGGAACATCCATCTCCACCTTCAATCCTGACGGTTGGGCAAACGTAAAACTTGATCTCTCGGATTACGGAGGCAACTACATCGAGCTTCGATTTGTGTTGGAATACAACGACGTCGCAGCCAGCCCAGGCTACACCATCGACAACACCACCTCGATGCCAGGATGGTACATTGACAATTTCCGCTTTGGAAGCACGCTGCCTCAATCCGGCTGGATGGGTGTTCGTAACATTCTGCCAAACGTCCAAGGTGGCGAGAATCATCCAAACGGATACGGCATCTTGGCAATTGAAGCGGAGACCACAACAACTGCCGTTCTCTCACTTGACGTTCTGGATTCGTTGACGGGTCAAATTGTTGTCGACAACGACGGAGACGTCATGTCAGGGCTCGTTGGACCGATTCACGAACTCTGGGAAATCAACTCATCAACCTATCCAACGATTGATTTGAAGTTCAACTTTGATTCTGGTCCTGACCAACTCTCAACACCGGTTTTGCACGGATTCTCCATCGGAAGCCGTGTAGGTACAGGTTTCAATCAATCGATTATCTCTCCCAACCCTCCACAAAACGGGATTTGGGCATCTCAGGGTATTGGAGATTTGATGATGTACGACCCGGTCATACCCGATTATTCGTTCAACCCGCCCATGAATCGAGCGCACTTCAGTTACCCGATCGCTTCAATAACCCCGGTTATCCAGGACGATTGTGCTGAATCACCCGAAATCTCCGTCTCAATGAACGGAAACAACATCATGTTGACCAACGGCGTCAAGTACACACTTGGCGAAAGTGCAGGAATGCCTGATTCGGCGTTTGGTTTTACCTCGATTCTCTCGTATCAAAATCCATGCAACGTTGCAGGGATGTGGTTTGATCTTGAATTTGCACATCATGCTGAGCAAATCGAAATCGATGTTGCAGACGATGGTGATGTAGAGTACGCTTTCACAGAACCTGCCTTTGACATGTTTGGTCGACAAACCAAGTTCATCAGTTCCAAGGATGCAAACGACGTGCACTATGGTTCCGATAGCAGGTCGTTGACACTCAGTTTGTCTGGGACCGTGGACGGTGGTGAGTTCATGCTACCGGTCGGTGCGACCATTCATGCTGCAGAGGTCTCGTTCGAGAACAATCAAATTCTGTCAACCACGAATACGAACGAAGGTTTCACCTGGAAACTGATGTCGGGATTGGAAGAGTTCAGTTTGGGCGACATCGGAAACATGACACGTGGGGCTCAAGAGATGTACCCTGAACAAATGAACCTCACAGCGGCGTTGAATACGCTGATGCAAAGCAGTCTGACGCCAACCGCACACATAGACGCCAACGGTAACGGTTGGAAGAAATTCCGTTTCAACATCGAAAGCCTCAATGCAACCAGCGGAACGTCGATCGATCTGGTTGGTCTGGATGTTGTTTATGATGTCACACACTACCTCTCCACAGCGAATGGCTTTTCCAAGGAATTGGCTCAAGGCGTAGCCCTTTCAACGGCAACGAGTGGTGTCGCCACCGTTCCGATTGCGGTTCACGCAACCAGTGGAGGCGGTCTTTCTTTCTCGAGCTTGTCCGTTTCAACTTCACCAGGTTATACCTCCACTGCGTCGTTTGTTGGCAATCCTGTAGGACTCTACCCTAACGGTGAAATCTACGAGATTGTATCAACCCACACAGTCTCATCGCTTACTGGAGCGAATTTCCAGCAAGCCAACCTTTTGTTTGAGTCTCAAACAGGAACCATCGAACTTGCTTACTCGGATTTGAACGGCTTNACGGAGGTTGAAAATTCCAATGGNTACATCACTCTCCAAGCGTCCTCNGTTGCAGATGTGGCTGAAGGTAANGAAATCACNTGGCGGTTTACGGTCAACAACGTTTGGGAAGACACACAAGTTGTGCGGATTTACNCAGGACAAACCGCAGATAACGGNATCAACGGACTGCCCGATGCTCTGGTCTTGGCTCCATCCGGCGGAAACGCTGTGGAAAACGATGTCGGAATCATCTCGTTCTCTGTTCTCAACGAGGAGGGCGTTGTGCAAGATTTGGATGCAGGTAACTCAAACCGGTACGTTCGTATGATGGGAAGCGTTCGTCTCGAAGCACTCGATGTTGCCCCCGATCCGTTGAGTTACTTCACGGTGGTCGAAGAACGAAGCATCAACAGTTCTGGTGAAGAGCCGGTCTTTGAATGGACTGAAATCGCAAATCAAACAGGGACCATCGGTGGTGACTTTGATTGGACCATGGACCTTGGTCCAACCACCGCTGGAGAGCACTACTATCGTTTCCGAGTAACAGGATACGAGGGTGGGGAGACCGTTTGCCCTAGTGCAACCCTCCGCCCCGACGATGCTTGCGCAATTCCGTTTAACTTAACCATCGACCAGTTCGCACCAGAGCTCGTTTCGGTGAAAGTTCTGAACGGCCAAGTCGACCCCAATTATGAATCGAATTGGCGAAGTTTGGTTGACGACACTTGGGTCATACCTTCCAACAATCAGTACATCAAGGTCGGCGTTACCGATTTCCAAGATCTACCAACGACACTCACACTGCATTACTGGGTCGAGTATCAACACGATGCCAACAGCGACGGCATTGCAGACGAAAGCGAGTACGCCACGATATCCTTAACGGGTGACGGAGCCTATCCTACCGCAAACTACACTGGAAATTACAACGATTTGGCCAATCAGGAGAAAGACCCTGTTGGTCGTGTGAGCATGTTCATTGAAGGGTACGACCTTGCAGGAAATGCCATTGATGGTGGAACATTCGGAATCTTCAACGACGAAGTAACGTACGCTTCAATGCCTTCTCGCTCACCTGAAATTCTCAAGTTCAACATCGAGAACTCAGCGGGCCGACCTTTGCTCAACTCCAACCACCCCTCCTACGAAGGCGACTGGAATCAGACCATGTACGCTGGTAACGAGTATCACCTCATCGTCGAGGCTGAAGACCGAAACGGTTGGAGAGACATCGATTACATTCAGGTGGAATTGACCAACGACCGAGACGATCTCACGCTCTACTATTTCCCGAGAAACGAGACTGCTTGGACCGATAGTCCACACATTACCATCGTTCCCAAAGGGGACGATTCGGACGGTCCTCAACTGTTGCGAATGGACGGCGATTCTCTCATCAATCCGTTCACCGATGAATTCTATCTCGATCTGCCGATTCGAATCGATTGGGGTATCGTTGGCTTGCAAAACCTCGCTTCTCCTGTGATTTCGATCGCTGACCTTGATGGAAACGATAAGCGCAAAATTGTTGGTTCAACAACCGAAATCACCCAGTGGTATTATTCCGACGGAATCCGATTGGATGTGCGTACCGATGAAGTCAACGACCTGATGATTACCCCGTATTTCAGCGACATCAGCGAACCGTTTACTTCCGATGTTCGTGAAGGATACGTATTCCCCGGTGATACGGTTTCCTTCCAAGGCCAGTATGCCTACATCGATGGAATTCTCGACAGCGTATACATTCTTCCGGAAATGGAACTGACGCTTGAAGTCACCCGTCTTGCTGCCCAACCAAGCACTGCAGGCGGAGTACAGTACTTCGCGTATGGTGCAGGGGGTGCGGACGGTACGAAGCAGGATGGACAACCAACATATCACACATTCAAAGGCGGTTCGTTCAACATCAACATTACAGCACCAACCTCAACCAATGAGTACACCTATCAATTCAAACTTGTAAATTTGCCAGAAGGCGCTCTTGACACAACGGAGGCAGCGTGTGCGACCTCAACCTCGTATGGCTGCGGTGAATTTGTCGTCAAAGTTGATGCAAACGCTCCAGCGGTTCGGTCCAACACTTGGACTGCAAAGGACGAAGCAGGCAACGTTCTCGAAGAGGACGTCTCCACCTCAAACTTCCGTTGCATTGACATTTCCTTGCAAATCGATGAGAAGGAAGCCCTGTTCCAAGGCGATGTTTCCGTAGCATGGAAATTTTACATCGACCCATCCAACGATCTCACGTGGCCCTTGTACGGACAAATTCACGGCATCGATCCGTTGACGGCTCCACTGTCGTTGACACCTGTTGCGGGTGGTTACGCTGCCAATGCAGATTGTGTTGATTTATGGCCATCCATCGACCAAGAACTTCCGCAACAAGATGACATTAGTGGCATCGAAGTCGTGTTTTGGGTCGTTGGAGCGGATTCTGCTGGATCTGCGGTTCTCGGTGGTGGACCAACTGGCGACGGCTCAATCGCACCAATTTATTCACCCGAGGCGCGTTACAACTCTCTGTACAATTTCATCTATGAAGAGGCGAGTTTCTCCGTCAAAGAAGTTGATCTCTTGCCACGTTCGCCTGAAATCGGCGATGCAATGACGTTGACCATCGAGGTCGTTAATACCGGATCAAAGGCGGGTGAAGCAACTCTTCGAATCCAATCCGTTCGAGACGGTGGCATTCCTGTAACGGAAGAGACCGTTACGTCACCTGTTATCGGAATTGATGGCGAGGTTGATGTTGAAGTTTCCTTGGAACCCTTCGTTGGGACTACGACTGGCATGTATTACATGATTTTCGACGACGTGACCGGTGATTTGTTGTACAACGGTTCCTCCAGTGGAGATCGTTTCAACGTCAAACTCGCAAGCGAAAGCGACGACTCTGGAACCTTGATGTTGATCATCGTCATCCTCATCGGTTTGATTCTGGTTATGGGAGTCGTTGGTGTTGTCATCATGCGTCGCGGCAAGAATGATGTGGACGATTACGTCTACGAAGATGAAGAGGAATCGAAGACCTACGCTTCTTTGCCTTCCGAAACCACCGAAGCTGCCACTCCACCTGTGAACGTAAGTCCAGAGATGGCCGAAGCAATGCAGCGATTCCCACAATGGTCACAAGCCGAAATTCAGGGCTATTTCGACCAAGGATGGGACGTCAACTCCTTGCAGGACTGGCTTGACAACCAGTGATGGATGTGACCGCTTGAGCGTGGACTTGTCGTGGGACGACATTGTGTGGAAGGACCCTGACGGCGGCCAGATTATTCTACACGGTGTTTTACCTACAACCGTCCATCCTCAAGCGTTGCGTCCTCGCGTCGAATGGCATGCTCTTGCCTTACTCGAAGGTCCTGAAATTGAGGATGTGTGGTTGTTAGAAGAAGAGTCGGAAAAAGAATCTCCTGGCATCAACCTTGCCTCAGCAATTCTCGGAGGTGGTCTGGATTCTGCAATGATCGAAGATTTAACCCAACTTACTGAAATACAAACGGGCCGTTTTCCAGACCCGGAACCTCGTCGTTTGCATCGGCTTGCGCTCCGTCATCAACGTCCCGTGTATTGCATTGAACCAACGCTGGATGATGAGGATTGGGAACTTCAGAGAACGAAAGAGGCGAAGGTGTCGACCCACTGGCGAAAGCTACTGTCGATGGTTCGAATTGGGAAAAAATGGAAGAAGGCTGTCAAAGTTCGAATTTTTGATGCGGTCCCTCCTCCAAAAAACGTCCCGAAAGATATGGCTACAGCATCGGTTTTAACTGCAGCATGGTGGGATTTAACAGAATCCCGAATCACACCTGAGTTGTCTCAAGCACGGGACAAACGCTTTGCTCAACGATTGCGGGGCGCTCTTGCCATCGAGCGCTCGAAGCATGGTGATGATGCAACCGTTCTTCTCCCAATGGTTCAAACATGGCGTCCATCCGTTCTCGCAATGCTCGACTCAGTGCCCAAGCCTGAGGAGATTATTTCATCCACAGGGTTCTCGGAGGAACAGGAGGAGGAGTGATGAGCGGAAACATCGACGTTACCGTTGAGAACCAGTTGGTTCGTTTTGTCGCACCTGAGCCCATCGATGGAAACGCAGTCGTTGAACAACTCGATGGACAGCGTGCTGGAAAAATGGTCATCAAGGCATTGCAAAGGCCGCGGGCGACCCTTGTTATCGATCCGGAAGGCCGCATAACCGTTCACGGAACCCATCGGATAGAGGCAGCTCGCGACGCTGCAAAAGAACTTCTTCTTCGTCTTGGTATGGCGGATACCGGTTTGAAAACTGAACTGGGCCCGATCATTGCATCTTTTCATTTCAATACCCCCATGAAGGTAGAATCCATCGTTGGTCAACTGGGAGCAGGCGAGGGTCACTACGATGAACGACTCGATTGCGGAATAGTATCGGACAAACGTCATGATTTGGTACTGCACATATGGGGTAATGGACGCTGTATTGTAACCGAAGGACGCCATCCGAAAATGGTTGCAATGGCAGCAGTTTATTGGCAATCAAAATTCAAGGAACTCGGAATTGCAAGCTTTTGAGGTTTCAACATGGTCGATGCACATCGCCTTTGGAAAGGACCGATTCTCGACAATCATTTTCATCTCAACAGAAAGGGCCGGTTTCTGGATGCAGCAAAGGATTTCAAAAACGCAGGTGGTACACATCTCGCTCTCATCCATTGTCCAGATTTTTCTTCACCTCCAACAACGCTTGCAAGCCACCGAGAGGCCTATGCTGATACCGTTGCTATTGCAGAAAAGGTACGTGCCGTACATGACGTTCATGTTCGAGTAGTGCTCGGGCCTCATCCCGCAGCATTCGCTCACCAAATCATCAATTGGATGGAATCCGATGGCGAGAAAGGAATCGAACGAGCCTGTGAAAATTATCGGGACAGCATCGATGCAGCTCTTGATTTCATCAAGGAGGGCCAAGCCCATGCCATCGGTGAAGTTGGCCGTCCGCATTGGAAGGTCTCCGAAGAGGTATGGGACCTTTCCAACTCATTGTTGGAAGAGACCATGACGTTGGCTGCGCGCGAAGGGATTCCCTTGCAACTCCATGTCGAGGGTGAATTGGAATCAACGTACAGCGATTTGTCTGCAATGGCGGCCCGAGCAAATCTTCCAACGCGTCGATTGATTCGTCATTACTCGCCTCCACAGATTGACGAATCGGTTACGCGTGGTTTAACCTCCAGTGTTTTGGTTGGAAAAGGAGCGCTTGAACCACTTCTAGCAAGTTATGAACAAAACCAAACCGGCTTTATGCTCGAGACCGATTATATGGACGACCCCCGCCGTCCAGGTGCGGTTTTAGGTCCGAAGACGGTTCCTAAACGAACGCAACAATTGATTGAGGCAGGAATGGACGAGGAAGTGTTGTGGAAATGTCATGTTGATGTACCCAACGCGTTGTATGGCGAACCAGAATAATGGGTTTTTTTGTACATTGTCCATCCATCACATTCATCAAATCCTTTCGCGTCGACAGGACATGGCAGGCAGAGAAAGGTCGTTCGCTGCGGTGCTTGTAGCCCTACTATTCATGGCCGCTCTTCCACCATCAACATCCGCTCAAGGGGCTCCTGGAAGCATTTCTTTAGAGTGTGGTGACGATCCTAGAATCAATGTTAAGCCCGGCGAATACCAAGATGAGGTTGTCATTTGCACTGTAACCAACGATGGGGCAATTGTCGCAGAAAACATCGACATTACAGAGGAATGGGACGGCGTCTATGTAACGATGGTGATTTCAGAGGATTCATTCGCACTTGAGGCAGGAGAGTCCGCTGATTTTACTGTTACATTTTCTGCCGATGAACGATTGGACTCTGAGTACAAATACGATTTCACGATTACTGCAACGGTCACAGCATGGGGGCCTATCCCTGTGGAAGGAACCCCGCTCTCCCAGGTTGCAAATCACTCTGGAGAGGTTTCGATCAAGGAATATGGAATGGTCACACTCGACATGCCCGACACTTCCTCGAGAAACATGGTTGCAAGTCAGGAGGTTTCAATCACTTTCCAGGTCGAAAACAACGGTAATGCAGTCGATGATATCGACGTTCGTATTACCAATGCAAACGAACTTGAGCAACTCGGATTCGTCATTCAAAGTGGTGATTTCATACGCGCATCAGGGGTTCAGGTTGGCGGTGTCTCCGATCAACTAGAATTTGTCATTCGAGCACCGAGCGAGGCGAGCGCTGAGATAAGAAATCAGATTGTAATCGAAGCCACAAGTTCACTCGACGATTCAAACGACGTCAAGGACTTTGATCTCATCGTCGAGGCGGAAAAGGAATCCGGTAGTCTCGGTGCAGGTCTTTCCGAAGTTAGCACTGACGACCTCGCCTTGTATGGAGCGATTGGTGGCGGAGTCTTGCTGGTCATCTTTTTGCTGGTGATTATCGGTCGTGTGTCCAAACGCTCTTCTCGGGCCAAGGTCACAACGGAACCTCCAAGCACGCCTCCAATCGAAATTGAAGACGAGGACGACCTTGATTTCGACCTCGATTTTGATGACGATGACTTCATTGCTGATGACCTTGATTCAATGTTGGACGATTTGTGACGCTGTCCGCTGATTTTGAAACATCTCGGAAGTCCTTCTTTTGTGACGAAAGAAGGGGAATACTCAAAGACGTACTGTGTTCGGTAACATCTGCGAATCGAGGGATGCGGATGCTAGGTCTTCAAGGAAAAACGGCGGTCGTGTTCGGAGTTGCAAGCGAAGATTCGATTGCGTGGGCCATTTGTCAACAGTTGGCTCAAGCAGGTGCAAACCTGTACTTGGGTTATCAAAAACGTTTCATGTCAAGGGTATTCCAACTCAAAGACAAGTTGTCAGCTATCAAGGGATTTTATCCATTGGATGTGGCCCAAGATGAAACGACGCGTGAATTTTTTGAAGAATTTTCAAAAGAAAACCCTGGCGTAAAAATCGATGTCCTCGTCCATGCAATCGGATTCGCACCTCGAAGTTGTTTTGACCGACCCATTCTCTTTGTCGAAGATGCTGACATCAATACAGCGATGACCATTTCGGCAAACTCTTTGCAACGCTGTCTCAAGTTTGCGATGCCGTACCTGAGTCAGGGTTCTTCGACGATTACCC
This sequence comes from Methanobacteriota archaeon, assembly GCA_002726845.1. Classification (GTDB taxonomy): domain Archaea; phylum Thermoplasmatota; class Poseidoniia; order Poseidoniales; family Poseidoniaceae; genus MGIIa-L2. The sequence goes on from PBSP01000026.1 coordinate 18,086, forward strand.
TTACCTATGCTGCATCCACGCGATTTGTTCCATCTTACGGCATCATGTCCATGGCGAAAGCTGCCCTCGAATGCTGGACTCGAGAACTTGCTTGCCATTTGGGTCCACACGGCCATCGCGTCAACAGCATTTCGTCAGGGCCGATTCGCACGATTGCAGCTCAAGGAATCCCAGGATTTGATCGTATTCTTGACCATGTTGAGGCCAATGCGCCCCTCCGGCGTAATGTGAATCAATCCGATGTTGCAGGTACTACGCTGTGGCTCGCTAGCCCACTCTCAGCAGGAGTTACAGGACAATGCATTCACGTTGATGCAGGCTATTCAATCACCATGGTGCCGCAGAGCATAATGGACGCATGAGGTGAAATAATGACCATCACGACGGATGACGGCAAACCCTGCGAAGGACTTGAACAAGGTCCGTTTGAACCGATTGCTGTGATTGGCCTTGCAGCGATGATGCCCGATGCAAACGATGCACCGTCCTTTTGGCAAAACATCATTGATTCGCACGTAAGCATCAAGGAGATTCGAGATGAACGATGGCCAGGTCCAGTGGATCATTTTTGGAGAGAAGGTAAACCCGGCGATATTGAGCAGGGATACACCTATGCGAAAATTGGAGCGTTTGTTGAGGGGTATGAATTTGATTGGCGGCGCTGGCGGCAACCCCCTGGTACCATCCCTCAAATCGACCCATGCCAACTGTGGGCGGTCTCAGTATCTGCCAAGGCCATTGAGCATGCAGGATACGGAGAGGATGGTAAGGAATTTCCTCGTGCTCGGGCAGGTGTTGTCTTCGCGAATGCACTCGGCGGTGAGAATCGAAACCTGTCAAACATTCGCGTATGGTCGAATCATACAGCAGAATTAGCTCGAGAACACGGCATGCCCGACTCTTCTAAGGATGCCTTTATGGATGCAATTACTGAACATGCGCCCAAGGTCGATGAGGATACAATGCCTGGAGAACTTGCAAACGTTGTCTCTGGACGCGTCGCAAATTTGCTGGATTTACAAGGTCCGAATCATGCCATGGATGCAGCCTGTGCTTCCTCGATGGCAGCAGTAATGGATGCATGTCGTTTGCTTCAAACACGTCAAGCCGATGTCATGTTGGCTGGAGCAACAGATCGAACCATGGACCCTGCAACCTATGCAAAATTCAGTGCTATTGGTGCGCTTTCACCAACCCATTCAACGCCGTTTGATGCCCGAGCCAATGGGTTCGTTATGGGCGAGGGTGCTGGAGTTATGGTTTTGAAACGTCTGAGCGATGCCATCGTCGATGATGACACCATACATGCCGTAATTCGAGGTATTGGAGGTTCGAGCGACGGACGTGGAAAAGGGATTACTGCACCGAGCCAGCGTGGACAAATACAAGCGATTGCCCGCGCTTATCGTCAAGCGGGCTATCCTGCCTCAACAGTGGAATTGGTTGAAGCACACGGGACCTCAACCAAGGTTGGCGATGCTACCGAATTGTCAACACTGACCCGATTGTGGACCGATGTTTCCTCAGGAGATAATGTCGCCGTTGGTTCGATTAAATCTCAAATTGGGCATCTGAAAGCCGCTGCGGGAATTGCCGGTATCATCAAATCGGTCATGGCATTGCATCATCGGACCATTCCTCCCTCGGCAGGTTTTGAAACCCCCAATCCAACCGTTGATTGGCAAAACATCCCATTCTTTGTTCCAACGTCCCCACTCGAGTGGCCAAAACCTGAGTCGCATCCACGACGAGCGGGCGTTTCAGCCTTCGGTTTCGGCGGCACCAACTTTCACATCGCTTTGGAAGGTTACGACCCATCCTATCATCATGACATGGCGCTGGATTGGCAGAATCGATGGAAAGCGTATTCGAAATCAGCGGGTGTCTCAGCACCATCCATCCTTGACGCTTCGGCCACACCCTCGTTAACACACGCTGAATTGTTGGCGATTGAGGGAGGCGTGCTGCTTCTCTCAGGAGAATCGATCGATGCTGTTCAAGCAGCCCTCAAATCAATTGATTTTGACGGTCCATTGTTTGATGACGATGCAAAAGGCCTTCGTCTATCGATGGCGCTTCAGTCAGCAAGCGAATCCTTCGATGTCAACCACCCTTGTCGATTGGCTATGATTGCAACATCTTGGGCCGAATTCGAGAAGCGCAAATCGCTGGCAATTTCATCGCTTGGTGATTCAGAAAAATGGGGCTTTCTGCAAGCACAAGGCATCCTTGTGAGCGACCAACCTTCCATGCCTGCGGAGATCAAAGTTGCCCATATGTATCCGGGCCAAGGATCTCAATACGTGGGAATGACTCTTGATCTCCATCAAAGGTACACCCCAGTCCAAAACGTGTGGAAGGCATCGGATTCAACTATGGTTGAGGTTTTGGATGGCGAGACGCTCTCATCGTTCGTATTACGAAACGGTTTGGGCGATGAGGAACAGAAAGCGGCCGAGCACAAACTCAAGCAAACCGAATACACTCAACCAGCCATGCTCACCGCTGATTTGGCCATTGAACATGCACTCAATGCTTACGGTCACAAACCCGATATGGTTGCTGGGCACTCTTTGGGAGAGTATGCCGCATTGATGGCATCGGGCATATTGAACATGGACGGGGCACTTCGGGCTGCTGCAGCACGAGGAACCGAAATGGGTTCGGTAGAAATTGACGACAAAGGCCTCATGGCAAGTGTAACGGCTCCATACGAAGATGTTGAAAGGATTCTCGATGAAGCGGAAGGATATGTGATTGCAGCGAACAAAAACTCACCAAAGATGACCGTTATTGCAGGAGCAACGGATGCTGTGACGAGTGTCATGAAGGTGTTTGAAAAGGAGGGGTTCAATTGCGTACCGCTTGCAACCAGCCATGCGTTCCATTCAAGCATCGTCGCTCCCGCGAACGAACCTCTGCGAAGATTTCTCTCCTCGCTTGAAATCAATTGGCCCTCTATTCCAATCACTGCAAACGTGGATGGAACCTTTTATCCAAACACTGGTACGGATGCGAAAGAGGGAATACTTTCGAAATTAGCGCCTCAGATGGCATCTTCGGTCGAATGGACTTCACAGATCAACACCATGTACGAAGCTGGTGCACGGATTTTTGTTGAAGTTGGGCCAAAACGCGCCCTGACGATGTTTGCCTCGCAAATCTTGGAGGAGAAACCACATCTTGCAGTTATGACAAATCATCCAAAACAAGGCGGTATTGCTTCCTTCCTTGTCGCTATTGGTGCCTTGGCCCTTGCTGGACGCCCACCGCACACGGTTGAAGGCACCTCACCCGTTTTCAGTGAAGCATTCCGTGCGGGCCCAATCGAAGCACACCAGGAATCCGCACTTCCTATAAGAGAAAGCGATGAAGAATTGCGCATAAGGGCACGCCCTCTTCCCACTCAGGGGAATGCTACAGTCGTTTCAAATGTCTCACAATCTCCTTCAGTTTCTGTCAACAAACAGCCAACAGTTGCCGACTATGTCGGCGATCGTATTGCTCGACATTGCGGTTATCCTTCGATGTTCTGTCATGGGATGGTTGATCTTCGTTTGGGACTTGGTTTGTCCGAACAAGCAATTCAATCGATCGTTTCAACGATTGGATTAGAGGCCATTACGGACAAAGAGGTTGATGTTCATTCAGCAAGAACCGCAGCGGACATCGAACGTTGGGTACGTCAACCTCCAACGGGATGGAAGAAACACATTCATCTCGCATCATCAACCCCATCATCGATGGCAAAAATGCATACGAATGAAGACTCACTCACCCAGCGTCGGGCCGATCCGTACGTTGTTTCTGGGATAAGTCTCGGTCTTCCAGGTGGAGAGAAAGTTTTCGACGAGGACGTGTTTGAACGTCTTGTTCGTGGTGAAACCTGCATCCAAGAAGTGTCGGATGAATACAAGCAGCGTTTGCTGGACAAGAACATCAAACGGCTCATCAAAGGACGAGATGGTTCTGTCAACATGGAACAAGCAACAACCTTTGGCGACATCCCTCAACTTGCTGGAATCAAAGGAGCGTTCGACCTTGCAGATGAGTTTGGTATCGATCCCAAGATGGTCATGGCATGGGACATCACGACTCAACTTGCCATGGCTTCGGGTTTGCTAGCTCTTCGTGATGCTGGTATTCCGCTTACACCAGAGGAACAGACAGGGAAGGGTGGATTGCGTCTCATTCGCAATTGGCAGATTCCAAACCGTCAACGAGACCGAACAGGGATTGTGTTTGCATCGTGTTTTTCAGGATTGCAGATGGCAATGAAGCATGCCAAGAACGATGGTGATGATGGAGAGGGGAAGTTTGACCGCCGCTATTTGTTCCAAGTATTGACCATGGGACACTCCCAATTTGCCCAATTCACCGGTATCCGGGGCCCTACGACGACGATTAACCTCGCTTGTGCTTCAGCAACTGGCGCATTCCAAATCGCAGAGGACTGGCTCTCGAGCGATCGTGTTGACCGAGTGGTCATCCTCTCGGCCGATGACGTGACAGGCGATGACCTCTGGGAATGGATTGGAAGTGGTTTTGCTTCCACAGGAGCGGCCTCGACAAGCAACGTTGTTGAAGAGGCTGCATTGCCATTTGACAAACGCCGAAATGGATTGGTTCTCGGAATGGGTGCTGCTTCATTCGTTGTTGAACGAAAAAGCTCTGCAGATGAGCGCGGAGTACAACCCATTGCAGAATTACTTGGAGCGAAAACCGCAAATTCTGCTTACCATGGTACGCGACTTGATGTTGATCACGTCGCAAAAACAGTTGATGAATTCATTGAGGAAATGGAAAGCCGCTGGAATCTTGATCGACATGAACTCGCTAAGGATTTGGTGTTTTATTCTCACGAAACCTACACACCCGCTCGCGGCGGGAGCGCCCAAAGCGAGGTGAAAGCGCTGCGTCGGAGTTTTGGAGAGAGCACGGATTCGATGGTGATTGCGAATACGAAAGGATTCACGGGACATCCGATGGGTGTCGGTATCGAGGATGCGAGTATGTTCTATGGTTTGCTTACGAAACGCATTCCACCTATTGCAAATCACAAGGTCGTTGACGAAGAACTTGGTAATTTGCATCTTTCGAAGGGTGGCGACTATCCGGATTTGAAGTACGGCCTTCGATTTGCTGCAGGTTTTGGTTCCCAGATCGGCCTCTCGTTTGTCCGTGCTTGGCCGGTTCAAGGAGACCGTATTGATGGCAAACGCCTCTTGCAATGGTGTCGAGAGTTGGCCGGTTCGGATGACATACAGTTACGTATTCTCGACAACAAACTCGTTGCTTATGTTGATGGTGACGATAATCTTCATGGAGGAATTCAAGGAGACGTATACGATATTACGGCACCGTTCGAGGGCTTACCCAGCAATATTCCAGAGATTGAGAAGAAGATTGTTGAACCACCGGTAAGCGAACCTGTTGAACAAAGCACTCAACCATCAGAACCCAGCCCATCGGTTGCGTCTGTGCCTGCAAGCGGTGACATGGTCCAAACCGTCATTGACGTTGTTGTAAAACACACTGGATACCCTGCAGATTTTGTTGAATTGGATCAGGATTTGGAGGGCGAGCTTGGCATCGACACGGTCAAGCAGGCAGAAATAATGGTCGACATACGGACACAATTCAACCTGCCTGTGGACGAAACGTTCGTGCTTTCAGACCACCCGACACTGAACCACATGATCGACTACATTCAGCGAATGCAGGGTGGAGGAGGAAACACTTCGACACTTCAGCCTGCGGTTGAGGCGAAACCTGAACCACCTTTGTCGACTGAGCCTGCTCAGACACGTGAGGCTGTTGTCACCGACTCTGCACCGATGGTTTCTGACGAGGCAATGACGCAGCAAGTTGTCGATGTTGTTGTCAAGCACACTGGATATCCTGCGGACTTCATCGAGTTGGATCAAGATCTTGAAGGCGAATTGGGAATTGACACTGTTAAACAGGCAGAAATCATGGTTGACATTCGCCAATTGTTTGGACTTCCTGTCGACGAGAATTTCCTGCTTTCAGAGCATCCAACCTTGAATCACATGATTGGATATATCGCTAGAATGCGTGGAGGTTCGAGCCCTGTAGCAGCACCGGTTCAAACTTCAACTCCGCCATCGCCTGTCGAAGAAGCAAAACCTTCGCCTGTAAGTATGAAAGAAAGTTCGATGCCAACGGATGCTGGAATTGAGAATTCGCTGATTGAGGTTGTCGTCAAGCATACAGGCTATCCTGCAGATTTCATTGAGATGGACCAAGACCTCGAGGGTGAGCTTGGAATTGATACCGTGAAACAAGCAGAAATCATGGTTGATATACGGGAGATATTTGCTCTTCCCGTTGATGAGGATTTCCTCCTCTCCGACCATCCCACTTTGAACCATTTTGTTGCCTATATCCTGAAAATGAAAGGCGGAGAATCATCTTTTGAGCACAGTACTCCGGCAGAACCTGTTGTTGAACAAGTGCCTGAACAGGCAAATTCCGCTGTTGAACACGCTGGTTGTCGTCGATGGCAAGTAGAGGTTGAAGAGGCTGAATTGGTGAACTCGCCCCTCATGCTCGATGGGACCGTAGTTGTTACCGATGATGGCTGGGGAATTGCAGAACATTTGTGTTCGCGTCTTGAAGCCAGGGGCCTTACAACCGTTCGGGTTGGTTTTGAGATGGGAATTCGCGATGTGTCGATACAATCAGAGCAAGGCCGAGCCGTTCACCGAGGCGACCCTGGAAACCCGCATCACATTGAGTCGATAACAACCGCCCTTTCCAACATGAGAGTAGTGGGAATGCTTCACCTTGCGCCGATGAAACTCGCCTCAGCCAGTTGGTCCGAGGATACCTTACCTTCTGCCCAGATATCGTTGGCTGCGCATGGATGGTTTGGTCTTCTCAAAGGAATGGATTCTCAATTCGCTGAGTTGACCAACGGCTTGGTTGCTAGTGTTACCGCAATGGATGGCAGACATGGAAACATTGGTGAACGCTTCAATTCAATTCAGTGCGCTGCTTCAGGTGTTACGAAATCGTACGCTTTTGAACGCCCGCAATTACGAGCACGTGCGCTTGACCTTCACCCTGAAATCATATTTGATGCAGAAGCAGCAGCAGAACAAATTGAAGTTGAATTGTTTGAACATGCAGGACAAGTTGAAATCGGTCTGGATCGTGACGGCCGTCGCTGGCAACTAGTGGCTTTTGCTGAAGACGTCGTGGATGACTTGAAACCGCTTAATTCAGATGACGTCTGGCTTGTGTCAGGTGGTGGTTCTGGCGTCACTGCTGCCTGCATAGTGGGCGTAGCAAAATCCAGCCAGGATGCAGAAGCAACCTTCCATTTGCTTGGCCGTTCTGAATTGATTGAGCGAACCTCTGAGTGGTTGAATTGGAGCGAAGAGGAACTCATGACGGAAAAAATGGCACTGCGTGAACGGCTAACGGAAGCGTCATCAAGCGGTAAAGTCACCATGGTTGAATGGAACAAAGCATGGCAAAAGTACACTCGAAGTCGTGACGTGTACCAAACACTTTCTCACATAGAGGCAACAGGAAATCGAGCGTTCTATCATTCCATTGATGTTACGGATGCAGCAGCACTTACGTCCTTAGGGGCATCGTTGTCAAAGCCAATAACAGGAGTGGTACACGGTGCCGGCCTTGAGGACTCCAAACTCGTTGCAGATAAGGCCTGGGACACCTTTGACACGGTCGTTCGCGTTAAAATCGATGGATGGGCTGCCTTGTTGAAAGCGGTTGAAGCTTCGGAAGGTGTGTTGCAATTTGCTTCAGTGTTCACTTCTGTCGCTGGACGTTTCGGTAATGGAGGCCAAACCGATTACGCAGCAGCAAACTCGATTTTGGATGCTGAAATGGCGCGTTTAACTGCTAAGGGAGAACATCGGGCAGTCGCTATTGGTTGGACGGGTTGGCGAGATGTCGGTATGGCGACACGAGGGAGCATCGAAGCGGTCTTTGAAGCGGCTGGAATTGAAACGTTGCCTGTCGATGTTGGCGTCCAGATTTTCGTTGAAGAAGCCTTACGCGGTGGAAAACGTCGGGTGATAGCGTGCGGCTCTCTTGGTCAAATGGACCGATTCGATTCATTCCGAGAGGCACCGCTGATGTTGCCCGGTGAAATGGCAGCAATCATGGAAGATCCTCAACGCTTCCCATTCATTGACAAAGTGCTTGCATTCGAAGAACAACAGAACGTGTTGACACAGACGACACTTTCAGTGGCTGAGCATCCGTTCTTGAACGATCATGCCATCGATGGCGTTCCATACCATCCCGGAGTCATGGCGATGGAGATGTTTGCTCAAAACGCATTGCTGCTCTGCCCACACTCCTGTTTGGCAGGTTTTGAGAATGTAACCTTCGGGCTACCTGTGAAGGTTCTGAAAGGAAGCATACGTGTGCGTGTGGAAGCGTCAATACTACGGATTGATGGAGAGCGAACATGGGTGAATTGTCGGCTTGTATCCGATCTCGTTAACTCAAAAGGGGTTGTCTTTGGTGAGCGAGAACATCACCAAGCAACCGTTCGATTGGTGAAAAAATCCGACGATTTGAGAGCCTTTTTGCAATCGGAGATTGCCGAACTTCCAACGATTGGCACACCTCCATCGGGGCGGCTTGAACACCATGCCTCATTCATCTATTTGCGCTATTTCCACGGTCCTCGTTTCCAATCGCACGGAGGCGTTCTACGTGGTGTCGGAGATGAGTCTCAACCGGGTATCGATGGCATTGCTCTAATGCGTCACCAGTTGCCAGCAACCGATCAATTCGCTCACGAGCGGGACGGAGAAGACGTATTGCTTGAGTCGTTGCCAATGTTGGTTGAAGCGGGTTTCCAAAATGCAGGACTCGTTGCGATGGAGTCGGAAGGATTCAGCAGCCTCCCTGTTGGGATTCAATGGTTGACAATGCTCCGTGTCCCTGAACAAGAAGAACAACTCCGATTGCGATCGATTCGTGTTGCTGTCGAGGAGGGTGGTGTAACCGTTCACAACGTCCTCGTAGTTGGAGCCGATGATGCCCCTGTTTTAGCGATGAAAGGATTGCGACTCAAGGCGATGGCACCGGTGCCGGAAGATCAGGCCTTCTCCTTCGATCGTTGAGTGTGATTCTTTGCAAGCATTGTTTCGTTGGCTTGACCTCAATGAAGGACCGAGATGCTTGTTGGCTACCTGTTCAATCGGTAAGCAAGACCCCTCGACGCTCAGTTTAATCGATTGGGATGAATTGAGAAGCTTCAAAACACAAAAAAGGACAAACGAACATCTCTCCGCTCGGTGGCTTTTGGAGAAGGCTTTAGTGCAGTGGGGAGGGATTGACTGCAACCAGATATCTGTCGATCGTACAGAACAACGTGCACCGTATTTG
>PBSP01000027.1 GCA_002726845.1 Methanobacteriota archaeon
ACGGCACCACAAATTCTTGAGTTGTCGTTGCTGGAAGGCTTGGTATTCGGAGAGGGAGCATCTCCTGCTCATCTTGTTGCCAAAATTGACGATTCGGATTACAACGTTGTGAGCGTTATGGTCGATCTTTCATCCATTGGTCTTGGCGTTGTTTCAATGAGCGATCGGGGTTTGAACGGTGACCAAGTTATCGGCGATAATGAGTGGACCACCCTCGTTGCCGTACAAGGATTGGAGGTAGGCGAGGTTGACGTCAGTGTTGAAGCAACAGACGAGTGGGGTGAAGCAGATGTGCTGACCACAACAATCACTGTGCAAAATCAGGCACCACGAATTCTGAGTGCCTCCATCGCCCCTGAACGGGTGGTTCGCGGTGGAGCTGTGTTGATGTCGCTTGAGGTTCTTGATTTCCATGGTGTCGATTCGGTTGTTGTAGATCTCCGAGAATACGGCGGTCAAGAAACCGATTGTACTAAACTCGATTTGTGGACTTGTGATGTTGTCATTCCAGAGGGCATGACGCCAGGTCTTCGGCTCCTCAAGGTCCGATTGACAGACGCCTTAGGAGCGAGTATTTTGGTGACGAAGACACAAGCATCTGAGCACCATTTCCAACCGAGTTCAACCGATGTTGATCTGGCGGTGACTGTAGAAAACACACCTCCAACCATAACCCTCGCAACAAATGAAGCGCTTGAGCGAGGCACTTCAAGCAGTGAACAGGCGATTGAATTGCGCGTAGAGGACGCTGATGGAATTCTGTTGGTACGTGCCGATTTGGGCGTCCTCAAACCGGTTGGACAAAACCAGCGTTGGGTGACGTTGTACGACAATGGACAAGGACTGGACAAGGTGGCAGGTGACGGAGTTTACACGGCAACTGCATCGGTGAGGAAATCAACACCGATCAGTGGACACGAAATTATTGTACAGGCGTCGGATTCGTTTGGTGATGCAACATCTCCCACGTCGTTTGTTGTTTTCGTTGATGAGGCCGATTCATCCAATCTTGGAAGCAACGATGGAGGATTACCCATAACTTTGATTGCGATCGTTGTTGGAATTGCTGCTCTCATCGCTGGCTTGGCCGTATACTTCCGTTACAATCAACCCCCGAATCAAGGACAGGATCGTTTTGGTTTCCAATGAGCATCCAATTGCGCCGACAATCGTTTATACCCCTGCTTGGTGGATTGTTTGCTGCCTGCGAGCGTAGTGTAGTGGTTATCACCGGGCGTTGCCAACGCCTGAACCCGGGTTCGAGTCCCGGCGCTCGCACCAAACCTCACTGAAACAGACTTTACATACTGAGGGTCGAATGGCATCATATGCCTGAACCGCGAATCATTTACGTTGGAAAAAAACCTTCATTCTCATACATCAAAGCCGTATTGGTGGCGATGAAAGACGGCGATCGACTGATTCGATTGCAGGCGAGAGGACAAGCCATTGGCCGAGCTGTCGATGTAGCCGAAATTTGTCGAAGACGACATGGAATCATCGCTTCCATGCTTCCAGAATCCGTGCGTATTGTAAACATTGAAACAGATTCAGTTGAACTGCAAGATGACGATGGCCGTACAAAAACTGTGAGCAGTATATGCATCGATCTTCTAGGCGAAGGGGACATGACCGAAGAAGAGTGACTACAGCAACATCAGACGTCGTTCAATTTCTTGAGCAGTTGCTTGAAAAACAGAAAGTGATTGTCCAACCGGGTCGTCCAACTCCCAATCCTCATCGATTCGTATCGATGGACAAGAAACCCCACAACCCATGGAAATGACCATATCAAAGTCATCCGCCTTGAAGCCATCAATCGATTTCGGCTTCAGATGTTGTGTTTCGATTCCTTTCGATTCAAGCACCGTCAATGCATGTTCGGATACGTTCGCTGCAGGATGTGTTCCAGCACTTTGAGCCTCATGACCAAGATGACGAGCCATGGCTTCAGCCATTTGTGAACGACATGAGTTACCAACACAAACGAACAACAATCGCATGCTTCAACGACTGTGATGCATCTTATCAAGGTTGACTCAATGCAATANATAGGNTGGAAATNAGATGAAGNCGTTGTTCATNTNNTCGAGCGCGTTTTCTGTGCTCTTTGGACTTCACATCGCTTTTGCTGCCAACGATNTGGATGTGATGTTTCAAATCGTCGCTGNAATGNTGGTAGNGCTGACCTTTTTTTGCGGGCANGTTCTTGAGTTNATCAATGGTCNATTGAANCATCCTCTTTCTGGACANTACCGCCTTGGATACATCCTCAGTCTTCCGCTTTCCGCTGGAATTGCCTACGCCTATGCTGGAATGGCGTTCCGACTGGAATTGATTTTGGTCGCCACAGCGCTAACAACTCTCACACACGGCGCATGGTCGTTTTTTGTACAACCAAAATAAACGCATTGAAGTAGGCAGAACACGTGGCTGGCATATGTCCGATTCTCCTGTTTCGATGCACAACCAGGGAAATGGTGGAAACAATGCTGCTCCTGAAGCCCCTGATGCTTCAGCACAGAAACAAATGGAGCAGGCCTATGCTCAAATGAAACGGAAAATGGCAATGGCGGAGATTGGGAAAAAAATCAAGCACAAAATCATGGTCCTCTCCGGTAAAGGCGGTGTTGGTAAATCAACCGTTTCGACAGGACTTGCTCTTGCTTTGGCTCAACAAGGCCACAAAGTTGGTGTACTCGATATTGACATTACCGGACCCAACGTTCCGAAGATGATGGGACTCGAAGGGCGAAAGTTGCACGTTGAGTCCGGACGCATCCATCCTGCACAAGGTCATCTTGGTGTCAAGGTCATTTCCATGGCCTTCCTTCTTGAGGACGAGGACACTCCTGTTGTTTGGCGTGGCCCAATCAAGCTTGGTGCAATCCAACAGTTCATTGGCGATGTTGAATGGGGTTCGCTCGATTACTTGATCATCGATTTTCCCCCAGGAACTTCCGACGAACCGTTAACGGTTGCTCAATCGCTGCCCGATATTGATGGGATGGTTATCGTAACAACTCCGCAAGATGTGGCCCTTCTTGACAGCCGTAAATCCATCACGTTCGCTTCTTCTCTCAAAGTCCCAGTTCTGGGCGTCGTTGAGAACATGAGCGGTTACACGATTCAAGGAAAAGGAACCCCTGGATCTGAGGTTGAAATTGCAGCACCTGCGGGACGCACGCTTCGGGCAACCTGCGATGATGAGGGGCGATTCAGCGTAACACTTGACATTTTCAAAGAAGGCGGTGGACGTTCAACCGCAGAAGAATTCGGTGTACCGTTTTTGGGTGCTTTGCCGTTTGATCCCGGTTTTGTACGCGGTGGAGACGATGGTGTACACCGTATCGTAAGCGAGCCTGATGGAGCATCAGCCTCTGCTTTCTCTCACGTTGTTGCATCGATACAGTCACAGTTGGATGGCGCAACATCCTCGGGTTTGGAAATCATCTGAGGTTTGGTTATGAGCGAGGAAATTCCCGAATTGCGTCGTCTCGAACGTCTCGATACCGCAATGGAATTAACGTATCATGACGGAACCACGTACACCGTTACTTACGATGACTTGCGCCATTCTTGTCCGTGTGCGAAGTGTTCACCTCTCCGCAATGAAGACGAGAGCAGTATGCAGTTGCGTCGCACAGTTGAATCTCTCAAAAGCGAAAAGCCCTCGGTTCGAACAATAGGAAATTACGCACTCGCATTTGAATGGACAACAGGCTGCTCTAGTGGCATTTATCGCTTTGAACGGATCTGGGATTTGGCTCAAAAAAGAGACCCTGACCGTGGACGGCCCTACATACACGGCGCATGGTGATTGCAGGTTTCCCGATAAAAAGTAGGTGCGGGTTTCTTGAGCAAGTGCTGTCACCCTACACCAAGGAGGCATCAAGATGGATGGCGTCTATCTCACTTGGCTCATCTCGGCATTGGCCGTTGGAGTATTCCTGATGCCGTATTTCAAACCGCCATGGGCTAAGTTAACACTGACTGGATTTGTTGATTTCATTCGCCGTTATTGGCTTCATCTGCTTATTGCCCTCTCGATTTACAACGCCAAGGATTTCCTCGATCAAATCGATCGAATGCTCATGGCACGAACTGGGCTCGATATGACACCGTACATTTACGCGATTGAAGGGGACTTGGTCGTTTGGTTTCAGGCAACATTCCGCTCCGAATGGCTTGACGTCGTGATGACGCATTTTTACATTGCAGGATTCATGTTCATTACCTACGCATCCATCTTCTATGTGACGTACTTTGATGACCGTTGGATGGCCGATAGAGTCGCCCTATGCATCGCTTGGGTGTATCTCCTAGCCATCCCATTCTATTTGTTCTTCAACGTTCGAGTAACGGGTTTTTACATTGAAGATATGGATGCAATCGCATACACGCTTAACCCTGAGATCAGAGATTGGTTCCGTCGAATTGATGCGTTTTCAAACTGTATGCCTTCTTTGCACATTGCTGTTCCGTTTGCCATTTGGTTAACCTTCAGAAAGTACGACCACGACCGACGCTGGCGGCGTTTTCAAAACATGATTTTGGGTTACATCATCCTGACGGCCTTTGCGATTATTTATCTTGGAATTCATTGGTTTGTCGACATCATTGGAGGCATGATTCTCGCAGCGTTTACGGTTCGGCTGACNGAACTTACCAACGATCGAGTNTGGAGTATATTCGATGAGCGAACCATCAACAGTCGGCTTGCAACCGTNCTGTCGCGACCCGGGCATTCCGTGGCTTTCTTGTTCAATCGAATCAAGACCTATGTCGCTCGATTGCTCAAACCGAGCAGCAAAGAAACGGGAACGCTCATCGTCGTTGTTTTGATTCTGACAGGAGCGGTCATCACTTGGGATTTAACACACAACGAATTGACTGCCGAAGGGGTTCAATCAGCGCAAGGTGCCGTGGCCTCAGAGGGATGGTCGGCAACGATGGACGATAGGTCAGGCAATGCCATCGTTCTCGTCCATAATGTTTCCAATCCCTTAAGCGAGCCGAGCGAGGTTGCTCAGCCATTGATGCAGTTTGGTTCTCCATATGCTCTTTACGAGAGGTATCTCGCTCTTGCGAATGAGAGTGAATTGCGGCTGATCGATGTCGAGAATCCAACAACCCTTCTGATGAAAGAAGAACTGAATGGGATTCAATCCTTGCAAGTAACGTCGATTCAAGGCAAGCCAGTCGTGGTTTACATCGCAGACGATGTTTTGCATGCTCTCGATATTGACGGCGAACCGGTTCTGGTCCCAAGTGTTCCAGGTGACGAATCCATTGAAATTATGACTGTCTCTGGCAATGAGGTACTGTTTGTAACAGAGGAGGAGCCGGCCACGCTTCGTATCGGTTTGGTTGGAGCTACAGGGTTCCAAAACATCCGAATCAATGCGTCGGCGCCGTTGGAAGAAAACGAAAGACTTGATTGGGGTGAAGTCGATGAACCAAACGCAAGCATCGTTCAGGTGTCCTTCGATTCCTCGAACATTGCGGTTCGAGTGAATGTGACGGCACTCGATCGGATGGTTTTGTACGACCGTTTTACTGGTGAGCAGAGGTTTGGATTCAGTACGATTTATCCAGTCGGAAACATCTCTTTGGGTTATGGATACGTCGTTTGGGAAGCAAAGGATCATTTTGACCCAGAAAGTTTCGCAGACAAGTACGGGGACTGGGAGATTCATCAACTCAATCTCGCAACAAACTATTCTGAACAGTTAACATCCGACACCATCGATCAAGTCAATCCGATAGCGCTTAACGGTGGAATCGCCTACATCGAGATTCAAGATGACGGAAAAACGACGTTCAAGGTTCTTAACAGAGGGACAGAGCTTGCAACCTATTCCAGTGTTGTCTTGCAGTTGTCGGTTGTTGTCCTGATTGTTTTGACATTTGTCTACATAATGCAGCGTCAGAATGAGGCTCGCCCCATGTCCTTTAGCCATGATAGCGTACTCGAGTCCGAATGAGATCGAACCGCTCAATGACATCGTCCATAGGGATAGGGTCTCCGCCGGGTGTTGAAGCAGGCGGGCCGAGTTCTTTTTCGCATTGTGTATACCCTTCTAAGACAGCATCCATTGCATGATTTCGGTGTGGGTGTGATGCACCTAGAATTTCGAAAAGGACATGCAAATCGATACCGTACAGTTCGGTTTCGAATTCAATTTTTGCGAGTCCGAAGTCAATCAGTACTGCCTCTCCACTGGGTTGAATGATGATGTTGTTCGTAGAGAGATCACCGTGCACAATTGCTTGCCTGTGAAGCATTCGAATGCTGCGCCCTGCTGAGCGTAGGTGATTCTGTACAACATCATCAGCAATGCTTCGGTCATTTAGGAGTTCAATAAGGGGTTGCCCCGGTATGTTGCTCATGACCAATTGTTGCTGTTCAATATCGCAATCATAGAGAATTGGTACGTTAAGCCCAATGCGATGAAGCCGAACCATGAGCCGTGCTTCCGCGATCATGCGTCTTCGACCCAATCGATCGTCCAAATCAGGATGTCGCCATGCTCGAAGACGTCGCTGCTTTCGAACAGCAGGCAAACCCATCCACGTGCCCCGCCACACTTCTGCTTCTGCACCAAGGTACAGTCGTTCACCGGCCGTGAATGCCATCGTGTCTGTGGAATTGTCTCCTTTTCATAAGTTCAGCGCTTAACAATGGGTTGAAATTAGAAGGCGGATTGGATTGAATGATACGCATGTCCATATCGCTTGCAATGTGTGCCGTCGATTTTTCCTCGACGTCGATGTCTGCAGAGGATGTTGCGATTGCACAACACATTACCGAACTTAAAAATCAGCTCGGCGATGACCTGTTGATTCTTGGACATCACTATCAGCGAGACAGCATCGTCATGCATGCAGACTTCCTTGGAGATTCATTCATGTTGAGCCAAAAGGCCGCCGAATCCGATGCGAAATACATCATTTTCTGTGGTGTGCATTTCATGGCAGAATCCGCTGATATTCTCACATCAGATGAGCAAGTGGTTATGCTTCCAAACCTTCGTGCAGGATGTTCGATGGCCGATATGGCAACACTCGTTGATGTAGAGGCAGCTTGGCATGAAATGCTGGAATCAACGAATCTTCTTGATCCAATCAACAAGCACGATCCTGCTGCAATTGCAGAGGATGGTGAATCCTACCTTGTGCCTGTAACCTACATGAACAGCAGCGCAGATCTCAAGGACTTCGTCGGTCGTCGCGGTGGAATCGTATGCACTTCTTCAAACGCAGAGGGGATTTTGCAATGGGCATTTGA
>PBSP01000028.1 GCA_002726845.1 Methanobacteriota archaeon
GCTAAAATCAACGACTGCTTAGCATCGGACTTAATCGCCTGTTGTTGGGCTTCGTTTAAACTTTCAAGTATATGATTAGCATCCATTTTTTTTGATGTTGGGCTACACTACCACCATTATGCAGGACTTACCTTCGCACTACGATTCGCTTGAGCAGACGTTGCAATCTGCTGAGTCTATTTTAGAAGATGCCATCCGGAACGCCAAAAATTTGTTTCACACGCCGGTCATCTCCAGTCATTCTGCGAAAGGCATTCAAACCCGTACTGTTGTGCTGCGTGATTTTATCCAAGATTCCAGAATCATTCGGTTTCATACCGATTTGCGCTCACCCAAAGTTGCGGAGTTGCAAGCCAATCCAGCAGCGACAATGCAAGGCTACGACCCCAGCATAAAAATTCAATTAAGGATGCTTGGTTCTGCTGAAGTGCATCATCAAGATGCGGTCACCGAAGCTGCTTGGGCGGAAACCAGAGAAATGTCTAAAGAATGTTACTCGGTCGCCGATGCACCAGGATTATCGATAGACGATCCAAATGCCTTTGATATCGACGCGAAAAATTTAGATTTGGAATTAGGCTACGCTAATTTTTGCGTGGTGCTCTTTCAATTTGATTCCCTAGAATTTCTACATTTAAAGGGAAGTGGTCACAGGCGCGCAAAACACGTTTGGCAAAATGATGCTTTGTCTTCAAGTTGGCTAATTCCTTAGTCGATCAAATACACTCCTTCTGCCACATAAAAATCATTTTCCCCTGAGCTACTTGAACTACTTGTTTTATATAAATGAACATTTACTTGGCCTCCGCTCTCATCCACATTGTTACCACCGTAAAGCGCGCCAACCAAACTAGCTCCTCCAGACCAACCATTTGATATAGATGTTGTGGAGTTACCTGAATACGTATTGCCTGATCCGTTTATCGCTATATTAAAAGACGCAAAGCCAGCATTATTCACAATTGCATTGGAATGATCAAAACCGCTAAAGGCTATATTTCCAGTATACGAACCAGAGCCCCAGTTGAAGGATGCATCAACGTTGGCAGTGGTTACGTACTTTTGCGTTCTATCACTGGATAATGTTTCCGCGTATCTGGAAGCTACCCTAAAAACGGCAGCCCCTTTCATAGAAGCCGTGCCTGAGGATGGAATTTCACTTTGATCAACTAATTCTCCTGCAACCCAAGTTCCTAAATGAACTTGTGCTTGGTTGTCTGCAGACTGCGTATTATCGTCGATGATATCGTTGGCTCCCATAGCCCATAATCCCCAAGTTGAATAATCAGTGTTTGGCATTTCTCTAGCAGTTGCGGCTCCACTGCCGAGCGAGCTATCGTCGCTGCCGTCATCAAAGAGATTTCTTTGTTTTTCTTCAAAGGTGTTATAGGAAACCATTACTCCAGCTAGGTTACCAAGACCTCCCGATGATCCATCAATTTGAGCTCCGTCATCTTGAATCTCCGCACCAAAAACCTCATGAGAAAAATATGCAGATTTTGAAGCAGTGTTATCTGCGTCACCAAATTTTAATGTGATCGTTTTGTCATTAAGATTTGAAATGGTGTAACCGTTTTGTGCCCAACCTGAAGTAAAATTATTTGATGGAAAAGCGGCCACTTTCATCGGCGCTATAATCTGGACATCATCGTTGGTGCTGTCAAAAGTAAAGGTAGCTAATGTACTGCTAGGTCTCAGAGAACTCATCGGAATCGTATTGGTCCCGGAAACATAAAATTCTAAGATACCTGAAAAAAATCCGCTGTAACTGGTTGCCGTCGAAGCATAAAAATCTGTACTGCGGAAATCCGATAAACTTTTGTAGTCTGATTTAGTAATGGCGCTAGTGTTTGCAACCAGATTATTCCTTCTGGAATAATCCATTCCATCTCGATCGTAAGTTGAATTTATTAGACTGGTTCTTGTGTCGGGTTCTTGATCGTAAAAGAGACGTACATAGTTATGTATCCTCACGCCGTCTCTGACATTGGCATTATTGAGCCAATCAACTTTTTCGGGGTCGCCCGAACCCATCAGCCAGACTTGGGTTGCATAGGAAGATTCCAGCGCGCTCGTATCGTTGCCACAGGTTAGTTCATGGCAAAGGGAGAAGTTACTGAGTGTCTGATTACTTGTTGAGAGATAACTCTGACCAACCTTGTAAGTTTCAAGCCAAGTAACTGGATCTCTGACCATCATTGCTAACTCGGTATCGTTTGGTGGCGCTGATGTATCAAAGGTAGTGACAACGGCTCCGTACATTCTGCAATCTGTCTGATCGCTGCAGCTAAGAAAATACATATCTCCAGTTCCGCTTAACAAAGAATTGCCTAAGTTATTATGTTGAGTGTAACTCCACGATCCATTTGGGGTAGAGACCGCTCCAGTGGACATATTGACAATTTTGACTGTGAATAAACTGCTCGCATCGCAATTGTTGCCGCAAGAACCGCCAACGTATTCAAAGATAAATCCATAATCGTTATCTACAGATAGTTGATTGTCAGAAGCAGTGAACGTGAAGCCTTTATTGTGTGCTTGATGCCATGCGGTTAAATCTAAGTAACCACTGGAATTTACTTTCAAGGTCCATTGATAAGTAGCTTGGTTTTGATACCAAATGGTTGTATTAAGATTCGGCACTCTAGCAGAAACAGCAATGATATGAGGGGTGGTCCGCATAGCAGCAGAATAATTAAGACTTGTTTTATCAAAATACAAAGACCAACCCTGGTTGTTCCAAGGACCGTAATAAGAATCTGTGATCGGAGCGCCGTTGATAGCGTTTGAAGTGGATGAAGCTATACGCTGCGAAATCATCATTTGATTCATTGGAGGTGCTGTAATAAAAGGCGAAGTGTCTCTGTTTCCATCCATGAGGACGCCTAGGGTCATATCAGATTTTTTATACGGATCGGAATTGGTCATCATCATCCCTATCGGGCGATTGGAAGCACCTGACTCCCATTGAGCTTCTGAGGCAAACAAACAACCTGAATTAAATGAACTGACGCATTCCATTGGGATGTAGCCGCTCATTATTTTATTTAAATTATCCGTAATATTTTCATCCATAGTGTTCCATTCGTGAGAGAAGTAAGTCCCGCCAGAGAATGCATAGCCGGTATCGCCAGCGGAATATCTCGTAGTGTCAGAACTTCTTTTATCCAAAGTACCAATCGATACGCTAAAAAAAGTTTGTTGATGCTCTCGTAGTCCGTCGTCGGCCATACCTTTATAGCCATCATCACATTGGACTTGGGTATTAAAGCAATCTTGAAGAAGAAATTGAGCGTGTATCCCTACGCCTTTACCGTTAGGGTTTAACACCTGATACCAAAGCGAACTTCCAAGATTCAGATCGTCTTGTACCCACCTATCCTCATTATAGAAGGCCTGAAAACGACCGCCTTTGATATCAGCACCGTTGCCGGAAGAATCTGGATCCTCTAAAGCTTGTTCCATCCATTTGTATTCTCTGTATTTATTCCCGCTTCCGCATTCGCTGGACACGGATACAGAAAGGCCTAACGCTTCACAATAATCCATAGATTCAGAAAAACGCCCGCCGTGATGGCTTCTTCGATACTGTCTATCCAATGCGCTATCAACACTAGTATTTACAACCGGCACAAAATTTGGATAAAAGTAATGAGAATTAGAAGAATTGGAGGCTTGGGCATCGGTTACCTCTATGGGGATGGGCGCGAAAGCTACCACGCGTTTGGTGGTGCCGTTATTGGTGAAGGCATTGAATTGTGAATCGGTGTAGGCTTCCGTGCCAATATTAATTTGGTCTTCGTAAGTGGTGTAAGTAGTTTGGGTTCGATCCAAAGCACCGTTGATCAATTTTACTACTATATCTTCGTTACTTTGTGCAGTATGGTGGCTATTTCCATAGCCGAAAATACTGTGGCTGTCGCCTATTATGAAGAGGTCCGCCTTAATGCCAGAATCTAGATCATCGTTGTTAAAATAGGCTGCTGTGCAAGGCTCCGAAAAACCAGTGCCCAAATGCGAGTTTGAACCACAAAACATCGGTATTCCGTTGGTAACCGATGTGATTCCTTTCCCAGGAGAATTCACTCCTAATCTAATGTTGTTGAAAAAGCGATGGAGTTGATCGTTCGCGAGAGTTCCACCCATTGATCGCCAACCCCCTGACCCTGAATGATTGGAATTGTTCACCGTGAAAGCACCACCGATACCTTCTACCCAAAATTGTGTGCCCAAAGTCACATAGTGACCTGATGCTGCGTGACTCTCAGAATAAATTTTTATGTAAAGGATTGAGGAATCAAGCTTCATCCAATCTACAAACTCATCTCTATCATTTTGGTGTTCTGCGAAAGAGCGATAATAATAATCGGTATCAACGATAATGTTGTATTGCGAGAGATTGCTGATGTCCTCAAGTTGATCGTAGCTAGTTGGTGCTAATGCAGTAACCGAAATATCCTCTAATCCATTCCCTGCCTGAGTGAGTTGGTTGGAGCAATACTGATAATTCATTCCAATGCATAAAAGTTTGATGGAGCTCCAATCGTGGATTTTCGGCTGAGTTAAGGGCCAATGCGTCGTGGAAACTGCTGCTTTATCCGTCATCATCCACCAAAAAGGATATTTAGCGCTACCAATGCTATCTCGAGAAAAATAGGCTCCGGCGTTGATAACCTCGTCTTCATCGTAATTAATATCGTTCGGCGTGCCCATATCCGTGTCGTGCCAAATAAATTTAGCTTCGTCGTTGCTGGTTTCGAAATTACTTTGACTTGGCGTATAAAATAGTTTGCCGTAAGTACAGCCTGAATCACAAATTGGAATTTTGTAATTAAAATCAAGCCTGTCGTAAGTGATTGAAGCACCGTACTGGCCATCGCCATCTACGAGAGATACGAAATAGCCAAAAGTATTAGCTAAAAGCCCTTCTTTATTATTAGCCGCAGCCTGATCTGCTTTTAACCCCTGCTCTTCCTGCATATTGGTATTGGGAGAAGCAGTTTGTAGCCATGCTCCAGTGGTCGAAACACTGCCGCTGTGATTAGGGTTGTATCGAATTCCTAAGGATTCAAAATCCTCAACGTTTTGTACCGGCACCGTTACGGTGGTGGACGTTGTTTGACCGCCTAGGCTGGCTGTCAAAGTTAGATCGTAAGATTTCGCCGTTTCGAAATCCAAAGCAGCTGCTGTGGTGATGGCACCCGTTGAAGAATTAACTGTAAATTTACCTGCTCCGTTACCGGCAGTAATGCTGTAAGTCGGTGAGCCGTCTGCTTCGATGCTCGAGACGCTCGAGACAGCAGTGCCAACGCTGGCAGATTCTGAAAATGAAGAGCTTGCTAAAGCAGCCACCAAAGAACCAAAGCTCACATCGCTTAGAGATAACGAAAAGGTGTTTGAGGTGGTGCTCGATCCGTCGGTAACGCTCACCGTGAAAGAGTGCGAGGTCTTAACTTCGTAGTCCAAGGCATTTGCCAAGGTGACTTCTCCGGTTGATGAATTGATAGCAAATTTATTATCAGGATCGGAGAGCGAATAAGTCAAAGTTCCTTCTGCACCGCTGACGCTGGAATTAAGAATGACCGTGCCGGTGCTGATGTTTTCGGCTTGTGTGCCAGAGACCAAACTCCCCGAATAACTAAATTCGGCTACGTTGCCCACGTTGATATTCAAGACGTCGGTTACTAAATTGGTGCCGTCTGAAACATTCAAATTAATTGAATAAGAGGTAGCCGTCTCATAATCTAATGCACTNGCTAAAGTCACGTTTCCATTAGAATCAACGGTAAATTTATCGCTCCCNGTACCCGACAAGGAATAGGTCAAAGTGTTATTTTCTGGATCAGTTGCAGTAGCGGTCGCGATGGTTGTGCCCACTGAAGTATTCTCAAGAAACGAATTAAATGCCACTGAGGAAGATAATGAGGGTGCATCGTTGCTATCGGTAACGGTCACGGTGATTATTTTGGGTACCGAGAAAAGTCCGTCACTGGCAAAAATAGTTAACTCATAGCTCGTCTTTGTTTCGTAATCCAAACTATCCGTTAAGGTGATCTTTCCGGTGCTGTCGATGGAAAACTTATCGCCGCCCCCAGATAAAGAATAATTGATCGATGAGTTCTCTGGATCAACACCCACCGCAGTCCACAGAATAGAATTCAATGAGGTTCCCTCGCTGATAGAAAAGTCATCAGTATCTAGTGTCAAGGAGGGTGCCTCATTGTCGTTGATAACGTAAATGGTGACTTGCTCAGTCATCTCATTGATACCATCGCTTGAGATTACTTCTAAGGTAAATAAACTTTCTGACTCAAAATTAAGCGCTGCGGCTAAGGTTATTTCGCCAGTAGCAGATATAGCAAAGTTCTCACTGCCAACTCCGGATAAACTGTATTGGACTGGATCGCCGTCTTGATCGGTGACGGCTATCGAAGCAACGACTGAACCAACTTCGGTAGTCTCACTAATATTAGAACCGTTAGCTTGTATGTCGTTGATGGAAGCATTAACGGATAACAAATTATTATGCTCCATCGATGATAAGACCGGAGCTTCGTTTTGATCGGTTACCGAAATAACAAGATCTTCTGTTTGATCGTTACCGAAAGCATCGCTTATTACCACTGTGATATCGAGCGTATCGTCGTCTTCGAAATCCAAGCCAGACACAAGCAAAATTTCCTGAGTTGCTTCGTTGTAGGTGACTTTGTCGCTATCTTCTCCGACAATTTCTACCGAAATTTGATTGTTACCCGTGGTCTCAACATCGATAGTCGCAATTGAGACGTTGGTTGTGTTTTCCAATAACGTAGGAGCAACCGTGATATCTGCGGCTAACGAGGTTGGCGTTTCGCCTGCTAGAGCATCGGCAATTGGTGTGCCTTCTGCAGCTTCAGCGGTTTCTTCTTGTTGCGAAGTATCTTGAACCGTTTCTTGCGCGACTTCGCTGACGTCCTCGACAACTTCGGTTTCCTCAGACGACTCAGTCTCTGTATCGGTGGCAACATCGATGTCTGTGCCGGTTTCAATGTCGGTTGCTGTGGTCAGCTCATCAGGTTCAACATCCGAAGAGTTATCGGAAATACCGCTAGAGTCCAGGGCGCTTTCATCTATTTCTGGCTCGCTATCGGTTTCGCTGTCTGTCTCTACTGCATCTTGATCGGCATCGGAATCAGCAGCGCTATCGGTTTGTTGTTCCTCGGTCTCGGTAGATTCATCGGCAGAACTATCTTCGCTATCTTGGCTATCTTCTGATTCTGAATCAGATTCAGAGCTATCAGATTCCCCCGATGATTCCTCTGAACTGTCCTCACTCTCTTCGGATTCGGACTCTTCTTCGTTGCTTTCTTCTTCTGTTTCGCTCTCTTCTTCAGATTCCTCATCTTCGCTTTCGCCTTCTTCCTCTGATTCTTCATCAGCTTCGTCTTCGCTTTCGCCCTCTTCACTGGCCTCTTCTTCGGATTCTTCGGATTCTTCTTCCTCTTCCGGCGATCCCTGAAGACTTTCTTGCATAGATAAAAGTTGCTCTGCAGTTAGTAAGGAAACGTCTTCAACGTCCTCTAATGGATCATCAACCACAACGACAAACCCGTTTCGGGTTAGCACGTACGTGCCGTCCTGATTTAAAGCAGGCGTGACCGTCATCTCATCGCCATAAATGAACGATGCTTCAGTGGTCTCTCCTTCACTATCAACAAACACAATTCCACCCCTAATCCCTACGGTGGCTGCGTTGGTTCGAATAATCGCAGGGTTATTTTTAGTGACCTTTCCACCGACTAAACGCATCAAGCCTTTACTGGTAACCGTCAGGGAACCTTCGGCGGTTTCTGGATTATAAATAAAGGAATCTAGAGTGACCGACGAGTTAGGTCCAACGGTAAACGCAGTTCCATCAACCAGAAGCATCTGCGCTTTGCCGT
>PBSP01000029.1 GCA_002726845.1 Methanobacteriota archaeon
CTAATCTTGCATACCAGCCGCTAACCCCGTTTTGCATAGTCCGCCCCAACCAGTGGGTATTCAATCATGGTTTGAATGTGCCTGTTGAAATCATGAAATGATTCATTCTGAGAGCGAATCGTTTTGAGCGGGTAATTTTGTGAGATGAATCCCGTTTGCATGCCACTCCCACCCACTTGAAACCCAGTCGAACAAGTCTTTTAGCTCCGCTTCACTCAATCCTGCAGCGGTTGCGATTTTCTTTAGTATCCTCAATTCTCGTCGGTCATAATCACCGTCTGCAGCAGCGACAAGAGCACCATCACGGAGTGCGTAACGCAATGTTCTGGTCTCAGCATTCTTGAGTAAATTTGCAAGACGAGTCGTATCAAACAAACCCCGCCGAATTGAGGTCCTTGCCTCTGGATGAACCATGGCTCTCCCCATGAAACCTTCCAGCACTTGGATTTCTTCTCGAACAAGCTCTCCGTCTGCGGCCGCAATCAGTACCAGTAAGTCCGCATATCGCGTACGCTCAGATGGCTCCAAATCAGCGACTCCGTCGCAAAACATAGGACTTCAGCCTTGAAGGGTATTGAGCAAATCATATCCGTCTTGCATCCAAGCATACCCAATCTTTGTCCAATCAATCAGTTGCTGGACGGCATCTGGAACAAGGCCAATATGTTCTGCAATTTCTTTCAGAACCTCAAGTTCGTCATCATCAACAGTGCCATCAGAGGCCGCCATGAGAACCGCATCCCGGAGTGCCAGTTTACCAGCCTCTGGCCCAAGCCCATCTAAGCACTCCTCCAAAGTTGGTGGACTTTTTAGCGATCTTCGCAACACTTCTCGCTGATTCGGCGATAGGAGTGCTTTTCCGAGTTGTTGTTCGAACATGGCAAGTTCGTCAACCGTAATTTCCTCATCGACGCGAGCCATGTAAGCGAGCAAACGAGCATAGGCGTATCGTTCATCGCGAGGTAAGTTCTGGAGAATGTCGGGTAGCATATGATGGCCTCTAATGCTTCTCCATCAAGAACCTCTCGCCTCCAATCGAGGCAAAACCCTTGTTTTGCAGCGAACTCCATGCTTCCACACGATGATTCATAGGGAAGCGCTTTTTCGTTGAAATATGCATCCATCCGTTAACGTCCTCGGAACCGAATTGAAAACATGCTCATCCGAGCCGCTTACAGGTTGGTATCGTGATGGTTGTTGCAATACAGATGTAAACGACCGGGGTTCTCACACAGTGTGTTGTGTCGTGACTCAAGATTTCCTTGAGTATGCAAAATCACAAGGTAACGATTTGATGACACCAGCTCCACATTTTTCATTCCCAGGACTGAAACCAGGTGATTCATGGTGTGTTTGCGCACGAACATGGCTCGCAGCTGTTCATGCAGGTTCTGCTTGTCCAGTTGATCTCGAAGCAACCCATGAAGAAGCACTGAAGATTATTCCGTTTGACCTGCTTGAGACGCATGCGGTTTAGACGGTGAGAATTGGAATACAAAAATTCGCATCGTCAACCAAATGAGAATGCCCCAACACAGCATGTTGGGGACCCCCAACCATTCTATCTGCGCAGGGTATTTTTCCGACAGCCATCCAATGGTTACGCTAGACCCAAGCAAACTGCCAACATAAACAGGAATTGCAGTTGGCAAGGTCCAGTTGAGTGGTTTGTGGTTGTCAAAGGTGTAATGCCGATGCACAAAGTGTGCCATAAGGCCGGTAAGGCCCCAAAATGTACCCCACAAAATCTCGACATCAACCTCTGGTAACAAGAACATCGAAAAGGTCCAAGAGACGTAAAAAACAGCGCTGTTAAACGCCCCAGCGAGTGCGAACCGCCCCAATGATCCTCGGGGAGCCAACCGCTCATGTAGCATTGCAGCTTCAGTCGTCATTGGTGACCACATCGCTTGATTTCCCAGTTAGAATGCGCCGTAAACGTTCGTTGTCTTTTTGCATTGCATCCATCCACTCGTATTTGACACCGAGTTGTTCGGCCAGGACACCCAATGCGAGTGAATCTTTTGGCAAACACTTGCCTCCAAAACCTCGATACAATCCGAAGATTGGGTCGAGGTGTGAAGGGCCAATTGGCTGTGCCTGCTCAGCAGTTATGATCTCACGGATGGTATACCAATCTTCATCCAGTTGTTGGCAAACATCGTACAATTGGTTTGCAAAGATGACCTTTAATGCATAAAAGGTATTTTTTGTGTACTTGACCAATTCGGCTTGTGTTGGCGTTACATGGAACGTCTGCTCTTTTCGCAATACGCCAGCTTGTCGATGCTGTTCAAACACGCGTTCTGCAACATCTGCATGATGCGTGCCGCAGACCAGGATGTCCTGATTGGCAAAGTCTTCCAGTCGTTGTCGTTCAACAAGAAATTCTGGCGAATA
The DNA here is from genome assembly GCA_002726845.1 of Methanobacteriota archaeon. GTDB lineage: Archaea > Thermoplasmatota > Poseidoniia > Poseidoniales > Poseidoniaceae > MGIIa-L2. Next base: position 2,401 of record PBSP01000029.1, read on the forward strand.
GGCGATTTTGAGATGAGGGTATTTTTCATGGAAGTGTTGGGTTGTGCCAGGAACGATTGTACTTTTAATCACCGCAGTAAATCCGTCTGGCAGAGCCTCGAGAGTTTCCTCAACAATGCTTGTGTCGCATGCACCTGTCTCTGGATGTTGCGGTGTTGGGACTGCAATGTAAGCAAAGTCAACATTATCGATAACGACGGATAAGGTAGTTCCGCGCGCTGGGTCATGGACATACAAATCATGAGTGTTTTGAAAGCAATGCTCAATTGCCCCTCCTACCATTCCTGCACCAATAATGCCTATTTTCATACCATCACCTTTCCCGATATGGCCTCGGGTTAAGTTTTCCGTCTCGTGCCATAATGCTTGCTTGAAGAAGTGTTTCGGGCGTGCCACAATCAACCCAGGTTTCACTCCCAACTGAAACAAGAGTCGCCTTACCTTCAGCGATGTACATCCGATTGATATCGGAGATTGAAAAAGCATCCTGTTTCTGCTTGACAGCGCTGTCAAGCTTATCCCAGAACGTTTCGTCAAACAGGTAAATGCCTCCGATGGCGAGATTCGAGGGAGGATTTTCGGGCTTCTCAACGACATCGATAATTGAACCACTTTCATCCAAAACAGCCACTCCGAATGCTTGTGGATGCTCCTCCTCCCTTGCTAGAAGGACGCAACCAGGGGGGGCTTCTGCTTCCGAAAAATCATGCACTAACTTATCGAATTCAACCGTGGTGATGTTATCAGAGAAATAGACCAACAGACGGCAATTTTCATTGTGCGGGCGAGCCAGCAAGAGTGCTTGAGCAACCCCTAACGGTTCTTCCTCAAGCACGTAGTGAAGTTGCTCGTGTTCTAGACTCTGTCCAACATGCTTTGCGATGTGACCGATGTGTTCGTTTGACACGATCGTTGTACGCGAGATTCCACTTCTTCGTATGGTACCAAGCGCATAATCGATAACAGGACGGTCATAAAGTGGCAACAATGTCTTCTGAGTGTAGCGTGTAAACGGATACAAACGCGAACCTTTTCCTCCAGCAACAAGGATGGCTCTTGTCTTCATCGAGTTACCTCAACAAGTTTGCATTGAAGTTCTTTGCCCTTTTAATCGACTGAACCATCTCATTACGTAGAGCCTTGTTGGTTCAGGAAATTATTTCCTCAAAGATCTGAGTTTTTCCAACATTGCGCTTCTTGCAGCATCGCTTTCTTGCTGCATTGGCTGGGTGAGTCTTCGCTGGAAAAGTTTCTTTTCCCAAACGTAGACCTGTCCGCTGTCGCAACCCAATGCTACGCGATGCAAATTTGACGTCATGTCATGAACTCTTTGGCCGTCGAGACTTGCTAGAACCGCGCCATCGATCACGCTGTGAACCAAAACTTCACCTTCCGAGCCTTTCCAGCGAGCAACCCAGCAGGATGGGTTTCCTTGGACATCAAACCCTGCACATAGATTACCAATCTCGTCCCCTTTGCATTCCCACTGAACCCCCTCCTTGTAAAATTCAAGATACCCTCTATCATCAGACAGGAGCAAACCTCCTGACTGTTGTATGATGTTGCTAACAGCAGCGTCCATTGTTTTCAAAAGTGTCCCATCAATTGAGTAAACACTACCGTTGGCAAGACCGAACAGAGGCGTTGAACCCTTTGTCGAACAGATTGTGGGACTTTCCCATTCGGTATTTTGTTCAACAATTCCTCCCTTTTGGTCGAGAATCAAATACCCGTTCATCGGTCTTCCAAGTCCCGCTATTGCGCCGTGTTTGTAGGTTTGAAACGTCCACGGGCGCTCGTCCATACGGTGTGTTTCAAGCACGTTTCCATCGAAGGATATGGCCCACACAGCGGATTCAATGAAATCGTTGTGCTCGATATCATACACGGAGGATGAGGCTAGCAAGCATTCATCGGTAGCAACAACAGCATCTGCAGAACCTTCGAGCGCAGTTTCCCAAACGATCTCGCCTGAACCATGCGTCATGCAAACGAGGTGTAAGCCGGAGGTTGTGTAAACAAAGTTATCCTTGACGATTATTGAGGAAACCCGATTCGGTGTTTGGCTTTCCCAAATCAAATCGCCTTCATCCGACCAACATTTGACTTTCCCATCCCATCCCCCAACAAGGATTGAATTGTCATCGAGAAGATGCACACAACTCACGGCTTCTCCCAATTCTCGAACCATCCACGTACAACTGCTCAGGTCCATGGTTCCCGATGCTTTTGCCCTCATAAGGAAGATTGCATGTTTGCATCAAAAGCATCATGATTCAATGTCTTACTTCGTTTAGGGATGGCGAAGGTAAGCAAAAATGCAGTTAATCCAAGAATGCACGCTGCGTAGTAGTGTCCTACGCCAAAGAAAGCGAATACGGTGCTCATTCTGAGAACCGCAACGGAACCGCTTCGAAGCGCCCACACAACAAAACCAATCGAGATAATTGAGACCCCCATGAATCCATAGCCAAGCATGATGTAGATTCCTGCTGCGCTGGGGTCCATTCGCGGGTTCTCTTTTTGTTCTTCGTTGCGGTCTATCAACCGTTTCGTACATTCCTCTTGGCCATACGGGCAAGGTTCGTTCTCGAAAGTATCAGGAGAGGGCATAATGAACTTGAGTCGAGTAAAACCATAGGGCTCTATCAATGCAGGAGGCGATAGTAAAACTCGTTCAACCAATGTGTCGGAATAATTGTCTCTCTCAATCGTTATGTCGATTCGAGCAAGTCCAGGCTTTACGTACTCAAAGGAAAATGTCCCGTTTCCGTCGGTTTGGGTAACGCTTGAGTTGAACCACCCCGGTTTTTCTTCCCACTCAAGTTTGATTTCGATTCCTTCCAACGGATCGCCTTGGTGATCGTAGACCGTACCATCAAACATAGCTGAATTTGGGGGCGCTGACTGCGACAAACGATACACAAATTCATCGGGCTGAACCAATCCTGAATCAGGAGAAGCGTAATCAAGTCCGTTAAGGAAACCAGAAGCTGCAATGAACAACACAAAAACAGCAATCGATTTTGTGATGGGGTGAAGCGTTGTATCTGGGATGGTGAATGTTGCGTTCGACGTCGCAAACAGTGCTGAAGATTCCGTTTCAGGAAGGCCTTCTAGGCCAATCCAACCCGATTCATCTTCCCTCATGCAAAGCCCATCCATTCGGTCTACTTGAGTTGAATCCGTCCGTCGTGATTCGCACTCAGCATTGAAATTGTTTCATCGGTTGCACTGATTTGGACTTCAATACCGTTTGGTAATTCGATGTGTTCATGAACATATACAGCGTCGTAAATCCTTGAAAGGATGGCTTTCGATGCCATCTCTTGGGATTGTCCATCGAGTATTACAAGTGTTTTTTTGGGCCCCAAAAGAGTATTCAAAATCATTGACTTGAGCTCATCCAAACCTTCTCCTGTGTGCGATGAAACCACCAATGGGTTTGACAAACCGTATTCAGAAAGCATGGGCTGCACAGCATCAAGAGATTTGGAAACGACCGCATCTGCCTTTGTCAACACAGGCTGCATTCGCTCCATGATGGAAGTATCATCAGCATCGAGCGCACGTTCTGTCAATTCACGAATGGACGTCCTAATTTTTCGCTCCATTTCTGTTATGTTGTCACTAAGATCGATAAGCAACAACAACAAATCGCACTCAATTGCTTCAGCAAGCGTAGCGCGAAATGCTTCTAGGGTTGCGTTTGGAAGTCCATCAATAAATCCAATGGTATCGGCTAAAAGAATGCGCGGGCTCGATTCCAATCGGCCAAGCGTTGATTCTAATGTTGAAAACAGTCGGTCCTCAACAAGAACTTCCTTGCCCGACAATCGACGAAACAGGCTTGATTTGCCCGCATTGGTGTAGCCGGCAAGTCCGATTGTCATGGCGTGTTGTTTTCGTTGTCTCCGTCGTTCTGTAGCCGATTTTACTTGTTTTCTTTGCCGTTTCCTTAATGCGGTAAGTTCGCGATTAACGTTGGTTAGGATGGAACCGGCAGCAGTTTGTCCAGCACCACCGTAACCAGCACGTTCACCTGTAGTTTGCAATTTTACAATTTCACGAAGGACCGTTCGATCGGACTGCAAACGAGCGATTCGCACTTGGGTGCGTGCCTCAACACTTGAAGCATGAGCAGTAAACAATGCCAGAAGCAAGCGAACGCGATCCCAGACTTCGACACCAACCGCATCATTGACACCAACCAATTGACGAGGGGTTGCATTGGTGTGGAGCAACAGCAAGTCGACTCCATTCCATGGATGCCCTTCAGAAGATGACCGAAGATCCTCGACAATGTCCTGCAATTTCCCTCGTCCCATAAACCACTTTGAATCGGATTTCCCTCGTTGATCAATACGTTCCACGATGTGTATCCCCATCGTATGAGCGAGCGCAACAAATTCGGAACAATCCTCATTGTTTCGAACCAGCAACAGGGCTTTTCGGCCGTTGTGATCGGATTGCGCATCATCCATGAGCAAACCACCTGCACCAGCAAGGAGGTCGACGTCAGAATCTGCCATAAGCCTCGCAGGGCCAATTCCCATTTGATTGCATGCATTGGGTACAACAACAAAATGCAGACAATGGGTTTGAGCGATGTGTTCGCTTTGGTCTTTTCCAGAGGCGTACAAGCGAACACTCCATTGGTTTGGATTGCATTATTCTCATATGTACCCGCCGTGAGGGACGTGTATGTCGAACGGACATCATGTCGTCGTAACGTGGTCAGGAACCGATTCCGATTCACAACCAATCGTTCAACTGCTTCAACGGCAGAACGTTCCTTATGCTGTTGAAATGGAAAACGGCTTGACTCAACTTGAAATTACGGTTCAGGCGGAATCGCTGCGAGCACTGCGCGATTCCGTCGATGCGTTACTGGTTCAACTGTCGTCTTTGGAAGATTGACGCTTCATCAAATTTGATACNGCATTCGCATCGTGATTCTTCTCAAAGTAGTCTGTTGTGANAAGGTCGCCTAAACGNTCNACNCCTGCTTCAATCAGGTCGGGATCGTTGCGNTCNGATTCTTCCCATCGNCGCTGAGCATGTTCGGCATACCTTTGATCAGCCTCNGCCNTGACTTGCTGNGCGACGGTGAGTTCNTCCTCAANCCCTTNGTACTCCTCGCGTTCGTGAGCAGACGCGTANTGTTTGTCTGAATCGANTTCGGATTCGGCAATCCCTGATGTAAAGCCACGTGCGTCCTTCCCCCTTGTCATCAGAACGTTGGAACGTTCTTTTTTCATCTGGATTTCCCATTGTTCAAGCACAAACGAAGGTGTAAGCGTCCCCTTTGACGAATCGATATCAATGTGCAAATCACTCAACATTTCCTCAATCCAAACATCGGTTGCTTTTCTTAATCGAAAATAGTCCGCGAGGGCGACTACTTGCCCAATCAGGAAACAGGCTGCAGCGATTAGAACTGAAGAGGTCGTCAAGTAACCTACAACGGAAAACAGCCCTCCAAAAATCAAAACGAAGCAAAGCCATCGGTTTCGGAGTGCTCGGTAAGAATGGATTCCTGCGGGAACGGAAACCATCGCTAACCCTCGTTTCGTCGTGCAAGTTCGTGGAGCTTTTTCATCGATGTTTCGTCTTCAAGGGCTTCAACATTCCATCCCAGTTTTTCCAGTCCGGTTGCAATCATTGCATCAGCAGCGACAGTGACCCGTTCATGTGTAATTTGCAACAGCAAGAGAACGAGCAGTGCCCCGCCTACAGCATACTGCCACCGGACAAAGAATGCGATAAGGAGCGCAAACAACCCCATTATGCCGACACCGATCAGCGTCCTTGATTTAAGTCGAGACTTCGACTCAAGCGCATCGAGAATGGCAACAGCATGTTCACGCTTTGTCGCCATGTACAACCCAAGGAATGAGGGGTTCTCAAGATACCGCTAGTCAAACAGTTCAGCAATGAGTGCATCACTCGTACTTCTGAATTGGTTTCGCATCTTTTCCTCCTCCTGGTTTTGGACAAGAACGCTGTCGTTCATGGTAACCACCTGACGCGGTTCTGATGCAAGTTGAGCTAAAAGGTCTGCAAGATGTTGTTGAATAGAAGCCGTTTGTTCAGTCTGGAACGTCAGAAGTCGTTCCATTGCAAGAAACATACGATCTTGACGATTCGTTCGATCATCAAGCGCTGCAGACTGCGCAATTACAGCCTCTTCCTGACGCTTGAGCAATTCACGTGCTGCTGGCGTTCCGATAATGTCTCTACGATGAAGCTCAGCTTGAACATTTGAAAGAGAGTTCTGAAGTTGATTGATGCTGTATGCGGATTGATTCAGTTGCTGCTGAAGTTGCCGTCGCTCGCGCTGCAATCCTTTGCGTTCAGAGCGATGGATTGTTGCTTCACATACGAAGACACTCACGATCCCCGCTAAGACGGCCACTTCTGGATGAGCTAAACGCCAGGTCATGAAGCTGAACCACACCATCCATCCGCAAAACATGCTCACGAGGATTCTCATGTTAGGAATATGTGCTGGAACCGTAATAATACCCGATTGGGATGTCCGTGGGCCCCCTAATCGTCTACTACAGAGGATGCTGCGTTAGTAAACAACCGGCCATTCAAGCCGCTAACGGGATTGGATCTTTCATACTTCAGCGCTTTGTTCTGGCGAATCCTGAGTTTCATCGGAGGATTCTTCGTTTTGTTCGCTAGAATCCTTTTTATCCTCTTGACAACGTTGTTCGCATTCTTCTTCAGTGTACTCTTCGGTTTCCATACACTTCTTCACGCACTTCTTGTCGCATTTTCGATCTTTGTCGTTGTCCTTGTCTTCTCCAGTCAATTTATCGATGTACTTTTCACCGATACAACCGGCGGTTGAACCTGCAAGAACCAGAATCATCATCAGCACAACAGCGCTCTTGTTCATGGTGGACCCATGGCTAACTGATAGATAACAGATTTGCTCGTTCATTGCAAAAAACAATTGAGAATTTTATCGTCCCATCTCCCTCTCATCATCATTCAAAATGGTGCTATTCGATTTTCCCTCATCTCTAATCAGCAGCATAGTCCCGTCTTCTTGCAGTTCCCAGCGTTCTGTAATCTCATGGGAGATTTCGATGAAACCAGATCGAAGAATGGGAGAAATTACTGCCAAAAGCATCAAGGCAAAGCCTAAGAAACGAAACAGTGGCTTTTCCACGGAATAAAACCACCTGTCGGACGAAATCCGGAAGCTCAGTCGAAACAATACAAATCCTATACAAAAAAAGAGAATCGACTTACCCAGTTCAAATATGAACAGAATTTTCTCGTAGCCGTTCTCTTCTTCCACGTCTAAATTATCAATAGGTAACATCGTCTTGTCGTTAGTCAATTCATGCTTTAGGGAACCTTAGTACATTTACGAAAAATCAAGGATTATGGTCCCGTATTTACATTCATCATCATCACAATTGTACATTGAAGGAGCAAAGCCATTGTTGTCGCCTCCATACGTGACTCCATCGATGATGAAACCAACATCACCTTCGTCAAATGTATATTCCATCGTCCAAGTCGTTGATTCGCTCAAGGAAACATACTTTTTGCTGTGAGAGAAATCTTCGATTGTACTGGTTACTCCATCAGCACTGATGAATCGCACCTCTCCTCCCCATCCACCAAATCTGTCATTGGAACGGTCGAAGAACTCGACGTGATAACAGCGAGGTCGCGTACTTGAAAATTTTATTTCTTCCTCGCTGTGATTAATGTCGCTGTCGTCATCCTCTTCCCAATCGGGGTCATAGACAACTTCTTCTCTAAAATCTTCATACTCATAAGAATCAACCACTCCATCACCATGACTGATGTCATCAAACACTTCATCGAATTCATTACCCCATCGGGAATCAACAACCATCAACCCCTCAACGAATTCGCTCCTGCTGAGTGTTCCATCGCTGTTTGAATCCATTTCGCTGAACTCTGGAATTCCACAATCAAGGCCGAGGCAAAGACCACCATCATCTCTCAATCCTAGGATGTTGTATAACGTCTCATTTATGAATGGCAAGAACTCCTTGTTATTGTCATCGTCATCCTCATCGTATTCATCATCCTCATCGTCATCAGAATAAATTTGTGTGATTTCGTCGTAGATGTCAGCATAGGATTCAAGGCCGTATTGGGCATCGTATTCATACATTCCATAGACGAATTCGTAAACATCCAACGCCCCATCTGAGTTGTTGTCTAAACTGCTGAAAGACGGGATGCCGCATTCCAAACCGATGCATTCACCACTGTTGCAATCGTTGTTGTTTGTCTCTGCAATTCCAATATTTTCCAGACAACCGGAAATGCCTGCAGAGATCATAGCTACGGCGAGAAAAAACGCAATGCTTCGCATGGTTTTTGCATTGATTTTCTGTTTATTTATGTTCTGCCGACAGTTTTCCTCCACATGGCTTAATTGTTGCACGGAAGTGTCAAATTTACAGACATGGCTCTTGTCACGCTATGCTAATATAGGATTTTAACCAGAAAACATCAATGGCAGATGTAGGTTCTCCGGTCGATTACTACATACGCTCCCTTGGTTCGTTCGTTGGTTACTGGCACATGCTGGCAATTTTCAGTATATTATCTGGCATCTTCCTCCTTTTCCTTGCGTACTTAATTTTCAAAGCCAACCCGAGCAAGGCCAAAAATCGCTTCATGGTTTTGATGCTTGTAACCGAGGCGTTGCGGTGTTTCACATCCATGCTGTTCTGGGTTTATGCTTGGCCAGAAGAGATGCTGAATGTTCTGAAACCTGGACGTGTGGTTTACTACACCATGTCGCTTCAGTTGTTCTTTTTGTACATGATCGCTGCAACCTTCTACAGCGAGAAGAAATGGGCCAAGCAAGTTTCGGA
>PBSP01000030.1 GCA_002726845.1 Methanobacteriota archaeon
ATCGTTCGTCGGTCTCGGCGGGCGATTCCGTTGATTGGTCCATGACTGCAACAAATACTGGTGATGTGACTGTTACTGGGACGTTTATTTACACGTTTGAAGGCCAGACCTTTGAGTCACCACTTATTCCTCTCAATTCAGGTCAAACCTTTACCTACACCACCTCACACAACACCGCACTTGGCCAACACACTGCCAACATCAACGTTCAGTGGAGTGCATCTGAAGGTTCCTATGATCGAGAAGCGACAAACAGTGTGGCAACAGGTTCTGTAATGGTTGAAGCGAGCCTTCAACTCGAGTGGGATGTGGATTCTGAGGTTGTCACGGACGATGAGGGCGAGCCTGCAGTTTTCCCTCTTGAATCGGGCGAGGACTACACCGTGACGCTCGACGTAAAATCCACGCGAGGGACAGGTGAGGCAACATTCACCTGTAAGAACAGTCAAACCACGTGGGCAACCATCGACGTTAACATTGAAAATCCAGGCGACCGTGTTGAGGTTTCCTGTACCTTTACTGCCTCTGGAAAGATGTCGATTGTTCAATTGGTTCCGTCCGATGCTATGATGATTCAAACCTACCAACGCTCGTATTCAACTGCAATGCTTGACGGCGGAGATGCAAGCGGAGGCAACAGTGATGGCACCGGAACTGCAATTTTGATGCTTCTTGGAGCGCTCGCTTTGATTGGTGTTCTCGTTGCTGCAGTTCTCTTAACTCGAGAACGCGATGAAGAAGTTGAACGTGACATATTCAATTATTGTCCTGCCTGTGACGGTGAGCTTGAAGGAGATGAGAACCGATGTCCACATTGTTCGTTCAACCTCCGCAAAGCGCGTGCACAATTCCATGAGTGTGCAGAGTGCGGAGAATCGGTGCCCGATCTCATGGAAAATTGCCCTTACTGTGGTTCTGAACAAGACGTCTCTTCCTTCTTTGAACAACGAGAGCGACGGGTCCGTGAAACCCCTGTAGAAAAGGAATTGATTTCACTTCCAGAGGATGATGAGGACGAGATTGTGAGCGGCTCAGAGGACTTTGCTGATGCGGTTAAGGAGTTCGGATATGATGAATCCAATCTTGAAGAAGAGTGGGATGAGAATGTTGTTGCTGCTGAGCAAGAAGTGACCGCAGCCTACGATCTTCGAAACGCCGATGAATTGGCGATGGAAGATATGACTGAAGAGGAGATTGAAGCGATGCAGAACGAAGTCGTAACGACTTTGAAAACGGTTTCAGAATCCTTTGAAGGTCACGATTTGGATGCCTTCCTACCGTCCAAGGAGAAAATGAAAGCACTCAAGGATGAAGGTGGGGACAACGATGGTGATGCGTGGAACACGCTGTCTGCCAGTGATGCGGAAATCAGAGGAGATCTCTACGATCTTACCGGCGAGGAAGGTGTCATGCCCGGTGAGAAGGTCGTTGTCGGGATGGGTATAACAGACAGTTCAATCGCAGGAAATGAGATTGTTGAGGCCAGTGCTGACTTTGCATTCGAAGACGATGACAACGAGAGACCATCCACTTTGGAAGATGATGAGTCGCCAGCTCAAGAAAAATCTCGGCGACGTCCTCGAAGGAAACGGAAGCCGGCGGTAGAAACTGCGGATTGTGGCGCTTGCGGTGCCTTGATTCCAGTTGATGCCAAAGAGTGCCCAACGTGTGGAGCGAAGTTTGAGTGATGGATGCCTGTCAGCACTCATAGGGTTCGTCATCGCTTGCGCTCGGAGTCGTCATTGCGTCATTCAGGCATGCTGCAGGGCTAGTTTCGTATGTTTGAACGCTTCCCTATGACGGGGTGATTTTCATATTGTTGAGACGGTTGGGCGAATCATGCAGCGGCGAATCTTGACGGCCTTCGTTGCCCTTACATTCCTTCTCGTATCAGCGTCTGGATGCATCGGTTTGCTGCAAGGTAGAGAATACATGGAACATCTCCGGGGTGAAGTCGAATCAGAAACAACAACGGAGACCACCATCGTTGAACATGCATTCACAAATGCCGAAATCAATGTCGAGTGGAACGAAAAGTTCTCTGTGGATTCTGAAGTAACACGAATTGGCGTTTACTTCAAAACCGAAATGGCTGGCGAAATCATTCGAGAGTTACTCCCGGATTTCTTTGATTTGCGTGAGGTGACAGTTGAAATAACCGACTCAAATGGGAATCTCAAGTACAACGCAACGCATGATACAACAAAGACAGCACCATACGTGTTGATCGAAGCAGAAGAAGACGGAAAGTTCGTCTCGGGTGAATGGAACATCAACATCATCGGTACAGGCGGTGGAATCGGTACCGAACAAGACAATTTCCTCTTGAGTGTTGATGTTGCTCGCTCATGCACGATTTATCCACAGGACGATGTGTGTGTGGTGGACTAATCTAGTGCTTCATTGCACGCGTATCGTCGACTGCAATTCTGACATTTACCTCGTCGATTGTGGTTTCGTTTCGCACCGCCTTCGACCATGAGCCTCTGAATCTCAACGATGCTTTCTCGGAGATGCTGTTTGGCGTGTTTGTCCCAAAAAACCTGATGGACATCAGACGCACCATACCGTAAAATCCCATACGGTGGAGATTTGGAAGTACTGGTTTCAACAAGTGAGATGTAGGCAAGGAGTTGCATTCGATGCGATTGATGCGGTTTCTTTGGAATCTTTCCTGTCTTCTGTTCAACGGGGATAAATTCTCCATCAATAATGACGATTTGGTCTGGCCTTCCGCGAAGCCCTGAGGTTGAATCCGTCAAAAGATTGGTGGTTTGATCGTCATCCGAATAAATCAATTCAGTTCCTTCTTCTAGACCGGCTTTGTCTCGGTGTTCAACCATTTGATTCTCGGCTTTGAGTGAACGTTGCAGTTGCCACGTCGCCAAAAAGGTCCATATGAATGCGATAACAGCGAGAATAAATCCAGCTTGACTTTTGTTGTCTGCAGCAGCCAATGCGATGGCATGAATGCCAATGATGATGGATGAAAGAAGCAAACCAGCCTCTGTTTTTCCTGCTGAAAACCAACCGCCCAAGTAGCCGATAGGGCTCCATGTTGGTTCGAGGCCCGTGGATTCAATATGTTTACGGATTTCACGAATTTCGTTTGTTGTTTGTCTAAAACCAAGCCAATTNCGCCAAGGNAGCGCTATGGAAAAAAGCGCAGCTACTAGGCAGGAAACCGACCACATCGACAAGACTTTTGCGAATTCGATGGGAGAATTCAGTACGTCGTCAATGTAGAGGAATGCGAACGCATCGATCATGAACGCTATGATGATGCCAAACCACCACGACCATATGATGAGCGACCGGCGCATTCGCATCAAAGCGTCTTGATACTCACGCATCTCGCCATGAATGACCCTGTGTTTCTTAACACCTTGTTGAACGGCTTTGCCTTCACCTGAAGCACCCTCCTTTGCAAGATACCATGACATCGGGCAGTATGTGAATCGTTCCAAATCACTCGCGCTTACGGGTAGAACGGTATCGAATTCGTCGATAAAATAGCCATCAGGACCTCTTTTCGCGTTGGTAAAAGAGACCCCCATGATTTCATCTTGGTTCTACATAGATTTGATTTCTTCCCCTTCTTACGTCAAAATAGAGTTCTGTGATGATGCGAAGTGGTTAAGAACAGGGTTTTGGTCGGTTGCTTGCTGAGGCCACACTATGTCTGAAGAAACCCAACTTCTGATACCACTCGAACTCTATGAAGAATCCGGTGTAAACATTGGAACAAAGCAAAAGAGTGCAGACATGAGTCGCTTCATCGACACTGTCAATTCCGACGGTCTTTACCTTCTCAACCTACATCAAACCGACAATCGTATACGCATTATTGCATCGTTTCTAAACCAGTACGAACCTTCACAGATTATGGTCGTCTCCGCTCGACAATATGGACAACGGCCAGCACGAATGTTTGCTGAAGCGATCGGTGCAAACTCCGCAGTGGGGCGATTCATACCTGGAAGTCTCACGAACCCATCTCTTCGTTCGTACAAAGAACCGGACATTTTGTTTGTTACCGACCCTGCCTCTGATCAACAGTCACTTCGTGAAGCTGTCAACACTGGTCTGCCTATTGTTGGTCTCGTCGATGCGAACAACAAATTGCGCAATGTCGATGTAGCACTCCCAGCAAACAACAAGAGTCGCCATTCACTGGCTCTCATTTATTGGCTTCTGTCCCGAGAAGTTCTCAAATTACGTGGACAAACAACGGATGAAGATTGGGCAGAAGCGAACGATTTGGAAGATTGGAAATCAACGTTCTGAAACCGGCTTCAGGAAGTTCGAAATCGCCTCAGCAGATGCATCCAAGTCTGGAAGTTCGTGCATTAGTGAGCGAACCGATTTTGCTCCTGGTAAACCCTTTGAGAATGCGATTGCATGTCGATGCATGGTTTGTTTGTTAAGGCCCGTCGTTTCTCGACACAATGTGACGTAGCGGTCCCAACACCAACGACGAGAAGCAAATGCCTTTGATGTCTCTGTCATTTGGTGCCAATCATCCAAATGCTGCTGAACCCATGGCAAATCTTCCTCTTCCATCCAGCCAAGTCCGACCTTAATTCGGGCGAAGACGTCAGGACGGCCAATCGCTGCCCGACCAACCATCAAACCCGAAGCATTGGTACGCTCCAAACACTTTCGAGCGCTCGATGCATCCGTGATGTCTCCGTTGGCCACTACGGGTACACCTACAGAACTTACCGCCAATCGTATTGTTTCCCAATCTGCTACACCAGAGTACCTTTGGCGTAAGGTTCGACCGTGAATGCACAGCCGTTGAGCACCTACCTTTTCCAGTGATTGACAAACATCTACAGCGTTGTTTGGACCTTGTCCTGTACCCAGCCGCATTTTTGCGGTAACCGGTACATCAACAGCATCGACAATATGTTCAACCATTTCAACAAGCTTTTGCGGCTCACCCATCAATGCAGCTCCAGCACAAATGTTGGTGATTTTTGGGGCTGGGCAACCGAAATTGAGATCGATAACATCGGCGGTATCTTGCAACATCGTCGCTGCTGTTACCATGTCTTTCAATTCACTTCCAAAAATCTGCGGAATGAAAGGATGTTCTCTTGGATCGGATTCCATTTTTCTCCACGATGCAGTTGCTTCACGGCTGAGTGCGGTGCTGTTTGTAAATTCGGTGATTGTAATGTCGGCTCCACACTCCTTTGCTAGGAGGCGATATGGAAGGTCAGATACGCCGGCCATCGGTGCAAGATAGAGCGGCCGTTGTTCTCCCGACCACCGTTCAAACGTATCGAATCCGAGCTCGCTCATCATGCATCGCCTGAGTTCAGTATTTCTTCAATCATCGTCCCAACGCGTCGAATTCTTCGCAACAAACGGTCGAGACGTGTTGTTATGTTTTCTTTGCAATCGATAAGCGTGGAACCAACCAAGCGATAACCAAGAGGCAATCGACCTCCGAGTAAATTGAGAAGTAGCATTTGATCGGGCGACGAGATGCGTTGCATTGCAGCGCGAACATCCTCAATGGTGAGTTTGCCTTTGTTCAGAGGTTGGAGGAGAGATGCATGTTCTTTTTCAGGAACAATCCGCATGAATCCACCCTTTTTCAGGAGCCAATCTTCACCACGACGCTGATGCTGTGCAATCATTGCAGACCAAAGGGCAGTGGAGAGCCGATCCGTACGAGGAATTCTCTCAACAAGACCGCAGGCCCGAAACCGCTCAAGAATACGACCAAGGCGCGCTTTTTGTCCTCCAAATTGTTCATGCAAGTCATCCAATGAAAGAGGTGTCTCAGTTGTGAGCAAAAGATTGAACAATTGTTCTGAGATTGAACCACTGAGGAGTTCAGCACCTGGTCGATCACCGAGTAAGCCGAAGTCTGCCATCCATTGCGTTAAATCTGAGGCACCATCTTGTGGTGGACGATAATCGACAATGCTTAAGCTGAGTGGCCGTTGAGATTCTTCGCTTATTTCGCTCTCGAGAGTCAATCCTTCTCGCTTCCAATACTCGCCCAACCATTCCATTTTGTATCCGAGAATAAGACTGTATTGCGAAAAGCAGAATTCAAGCGCATGAAGTAAATTTCCCCCTCGAATGTTGTATGTTCTCCAACCTTTCCCTTCATTGGTGTAAGAGAGCAAACCGGATTGGCTCAGTCGTGCTAAGTGGTGATTTAGTGCCGCAGGCGTCATTGCGAGATCATCGGAGAGTTCCTGTGCATCCCACGATTTGTTTGGATTCTTCAAAAAATGGTCGCGTAACATCCGATGGATGGGTGCTGCTGAGCCAAAATCGGCTGTTGCATCACCTTTCCGACGAACGAAACAGAACGACTCGACCAACCAACCAATCAATCGGTCAATGGATCGGTCTGTCGTCGGCATTGGAAGTTCTTCCAGTTTGACATTGAGCATGACCGACGGTATCGGTCAATGGTCTTTGAAGGCTATGCAACAATTGCTTTACAAAAAGCGAAAATTATGCCCGGACGCCTCGACCATCGTCCCAAGAATAAGAAAGGCGTTCCGTTCTTCGAAACGTTTCAGGTTCGATGTGTGGAGCGATATCAAGTACGTCAAGCCTCAAGATTCCACGTCGTCGCAGAACTTTGACAGCGGAGTGAACGCTTGCTCGTGTGCGCCCAATTCTTCGTGCAAGTTGAGCCTGTGAGCGGGGGATTCCCTCTTCAAGTATGTCGTCGACGATCTGTCTCTGAACTGCCGAGAGACCGATTGGAAGACTGGAAGCCACTCTCTGATGGTCGTTTGATACCGATTGGAGAAGTTCGACTTGTGAAGGCCCTCCTGCAAAATAGCAGGTACGTCCATTGACGGGCATGACGGTGATGTTCCCTCGATTTTGCATCACATCGAGATGATGCCGAAGCGTTCCGTTCGCTGCACTGAGCATATGCTGCAGTTCACGATAGCATAAACCTGGGTGTCGCTCAAGTGTACGTAGAATCCGAGCTCTGAAGGGATGTTCATTCGCTTGTCTTTTGGTCGAGATACCGCCAACAGCAAGGGCGGATGCTGTCGATGCCATCGTTGCAAATCCGTGTGCAATCCCTGCAATTCCTCCTGCTGCACCCGCAATACCGGCCGCCAGCCAAGGGCGTTGACGAACCCACTGAGCGAGGAGAGGCATAAGTTGAGGATAACCTCTTGCTATCTTAATCCATCGTATTGACGCATCTAAGAACTGATGATGGAACCTTGATGAATTTTCATAAATGCAACCAGCGGTGAAAGGAGACGACCGCAAGTGAGTCCATGGTTGGAAAGTTTGTACGTAACTCGAACAGGGGGACCTTCGGTAACAATCCGCTCGATCAGTCCTTCCTCAGCAAGATAGCGCAATTTGTCCGAGAGTGTACGCGATGAAATTCCTTTGAGGAGATGCTTCATCTCATTGAACCGGCGGTCTCCAGCAATGTACAGCGTAGAGAGAATTTCAATGGTCCAGCGGGAACCAAAGACATTGAGTGCTTCAACTGCGGCATCAACTTCCCAATTCAAATCAAATTGACCGTGATTGGAGTGATCTGCTAACAGGGATCGAACAGAGCCACCAATCTGAATCGTCTTGCTGATTTTGTCGCTAATGGTCTTGAGTTCAGTTGTTGGAAGGACCATTGGTGGTTCAGGCATGAACCTCGGAGACATTTCGCATACTTGATGTCTTTTCAACACCGAATCAACAAAATGCAGGAGCGCATATTTCATGAACGGTTTCCCGTTGGTTGATGCCATGAAGGCTGTTGAGAGTGTTGCAATCATTGGTGCAGGGAACATGGGGTCAGGTATTGCGCAAAAGAGTGCGCAAGAAGGATTCAATGTCCAAATGGTTGACAGAGAAGCCCAGTACGTTGCAAGAGGACGCTCAATCATTGAGGGATTTCTTGAGGAAGCAATCGGGCGTCGAATTTTCACTCAAGAACAAGTGGATGCAACGCTTGCTCGGATCAAAGATGTCGTTGGTACAGAAAATACNGCAGCAGATACCGATATCGTCATCGAGGCGGTGTTCGAAGATTTTGGAATCAAAACCTCAGTATTTTCAACGCTTGANCAGGTATGTGGNGAAGATACNATTCTTGCCTCNAACACGTCTTCGTTATCCGTGAATGCACTGGCTGANGCAACAGGGCGACCNGATCGATTTGTAGGATTGCATTTCTTTTATCACCCNGCGAAAAANCGGCTCATCGAAGTGATTCCCGCANAGTCAACCTCCAAGGATACAATCAACCGGACGGTTCAATATTGTCGAACGCTCGGAAAAGTGGTCATTGTTTGCAAGGANCGACCTGGCTTCGTAGTCAACAGATTCTTTGTTCCTTGGCTCAATGAGGCTTGTCTNCTTCTNGAGGAAGGTGTAGCGACTGCAGCTCAAATTGATGCGATATCATGCAAGGCTTTCCGCATCGGTCTTGGACCGTTTGGTTTGATGAATCTCACCGGCCCGCCAATTGCACTTCATTCTACAGATTATCTTGCTGAACAACTCAACACGTCCCGATACACAGGAGCACAGAACCTTCGTGACCTTGTAGCAGAGAATGTCATGTGGTCGATTGAGGATGATTCCGAATACTCGCAAGAGCAGTACACAGCAGTCTCCGAACGCCTCCTCGGCGTTGTTTTTGGTGTTGCAGCACAAATTGTTGAGGAAGACATCTGTTCTATGGAAGACGTAGACAGAGGTGCCAAGGTTGGTCTTCGATGGGCACGAGGTCCATTCGAAATGATGAATCGAATCGGTGTTGCAGAAGCCTATCGAATGGCACAATCCTACCGAGCGATTGCAGGAGATGCATGGGCGCTTCCCTCGTTCTTTAAGGAGCAAGCAGACGCTTCAACAAACTGGGATTTCTCCTATGTTGATTTGTTTGTCGAGGATGGAATTGCAACCATCACCATCAACCGCCCCGAAGCCATGAACGCACTAAACGAAGTTGTTGTGGCCCAACTTACAGAGGCTGTACAAGCGGCAAATGCTGAAACTAAGGTCTCTACAGTTGTTCTGGACGGAGCCGGTAAGGCCTTTGTTGCGGGAGCCGATGTCAAGTTCTTTGTTGATAAGATCCGTTCCGATGACATTCCTGACATCGAGACGTTTACCGCAAACGGTCATGCACTTCTCGCTGCAATCGAGGATTCACCAAAGACAACGATTGCACTAACAACGGGTCTTGCTCTTGGTGGAGGTCTTGAACTTGCTCTAGCTTGCGATTATCGTATCGGAACACAACGCACTCAGTTCCGATTCCCCGAAACGAGCATTGGAATTTATCCAGCACTCGGTGGAACCCAGCGTCCTGCTCGAATCGCAGGCCGAGAACTCGGTCGTTGGGCTGTTTTGGCTGGTAACTTCATGAATGCTGAAACCGCAACCGATCTTGGTCTTGTTACTCATCTTGTTGACATCAATGACGTTCCAAATTGCATCAATGACATCCACGCTTCAGGTAAACCAGGAAACAAGTATCCAGGTAGACCAATGAATGAGAACAGTCCTGTGGTCAAGTTCGCTAAGAAATTCTTCTCGGATGGCAACATGGCTGCTTTGCTTGCTGGAGGCTGCCCTGAAGGGTTCGATGCTGAAGACAAAACCGTTGCTCGCCAACTTAAGTCGCTCAAGTTTACTGCTCCAATTGGATTGGCCATGGCAAGTGAACGAATCGATGCAACAGCATCGATGTCCCTCGATGAAGGCCTACAACTTGAACTTCAAGGATTGGATCGAATCTTCTCAACCGAGGACGCCCTCGAAGGTCTCAGCGCATTAATTGAAGGGCGAAGAGCGACCTACAAAAACGCCTAAACCCAAGACGATTGCATCTTTTGGATGGATTCGACAATCTTTTCGAGATCGATGGATTCCTCCTGTTCTTTTGCAAGAAGAATTCGATTTTCAACGGCTTCGACAAGCGCTTCAGTCGGCTCTCCATCAACCATTTCGGAAAGAACTTCCTTCAAGGATTTCGATTGGCCCCGAAGAATTGCAAGATGTGCCTTCAATTCTTC
>PBSP01000031.1 GCA_002726845.1 Methanobacteriota archaeon
CGGTGTAGTCAAAATCGAATCGATCGATGGAGAACCGGTCGGTCAAGAGGGGATGAATCTCTTCAATACCTGCAAATCAATGATTGAACAAATTGAAGATGACCCCCACAACTGGACAGGAGGGTGGGGTTGATGCCCTTGGATTCTGTTCGTCGGAAACTCATCGATAAAGGCCTTCTTGGGCACGATGCGGCCACACATGGAGGCCCTGATGAACTGATGCTTGTTTCATCTGGACCAACCAGTCACCTTTCCCGATTTTCATTGCTGTGTGGCCCTTCAAAAAAGAGGGTTCTGATTCGACAACCGTCAAGGACAGTGCTACCCGTTGCTCAAGCTCACTCGCCACTTTCTGGAGACATCCAATTGCGAGAAGGAGTGGAGTTCACCTTTCAAAAGCAGTTTTGGGATGGTTCCAACTGGAAGTTAGAGCAGATAATTTCCAGCAATTCGCTCGCAGATGGTTTGAGAAAACTCTGCACCAGCGGGATGTCGTCTTTCCTTCATACCACAAACGATGAGAAACCCTTCATCAAGCCATTTTGGGCTGGTGCTTTGTCTTACGATTTGTTGCAGTTGACTCAGCCAATTCGACTGCAGCATCCACCAGAAGAAGACGAATTGCTTTGCATTTTTTGGGAAATTCAGAACTGTGTTGTTCACAACAAAAAAAGTGACAAATTAACGGTTTTATCGAACGACAGTTCATGGTGGAAGGCGGTTAAGCAATGCCTTGAAGGAACCCCTTTTGACTATGAGCGAACATTGTTGAAAGTCAGCGAGGGGGCGAAGACAAACTGTTCGGACCTTGAGCATGAGGAAATTGTCAAGGCCGTACAATCCTCAATTATCGATGGACAACTGTATCAAT
This sequence comes from Methanobacteriota archaeon, assembly GCA_002726845.1. Taxonomy (GTDB): domain Archaea; phylum Thermoplasmatota; class Poseidoniia; order Poseidoniales; family Poseidoniaceae; genus MGIIa-L2. Next base: position 872 of record PBSP01000031.1, read on the forward strand.
TGAACTACGGGCGTACATGGGAAGGCGAAGTTGCGTCCGAGCCCTGGGATTTATTCTGCCATTCCATAGCCACAAATCCTGCTCCTTATTCTGGTTTTTTGCACATGAAAGATGAATCTTTTGCGCTAATTTCAGCCTCTCCAGAGTCGCTCTTATCAACGGAAAACGGCATCATCACAACAGCACCAATCAAAGGAACTGCTCCAAGAGGAGCATCAGAAGCTGAAGAATTGCTTCTTCGTGAGGACATGATCTCCGATCGCAAGGAACGTGCTGAACATCGAATGCTTGTTGACTTAATGCGCAACGATGTTGGTCGAATCGCACAGCCAAATCAAGTCTGGGTTGAGCGATTTGATGTTGAAGCATATGCGGAAGTACAACACCTCGTTTCTCGAATAAAAGGACGTTTAAGTGAGCATATCGACGTTTTTGATGCTATCCAGAACATCTTTCCTGGTGGCTCAATCACAGGCTGCCCTCGCACTGTAGTCTGCGCCGCTATCGATGAATTGGAGCAGAAACCACGTTCGTTCTGGACTGGATCGATGGGTTGGTTTGAACCGTCCACTGGATCATCATCTTGGAACATCCTGATTCGCACTGCAGAGCTTCACAAAAAAGAGGGTATTTGGCATTCGCGAGTTACTGCTGGCGGTGGCATTACCATCGAATCCAATCCGAAGTCAGAAGTTGCTGAAGCAAAGTGGAAAGCAAATGCGCTTCTAAGATCATGTGGATGGATTGAGAATTCTGACCCTTCGTCTGTAGGAAAAAGTATACACATACATCCCTTGCCTCTAGAAAATAAAAAGTCAAATCACACAGTTACGACCTCAATCTGCACAAAGGAATTCAAGGAAAATGCCGTGCTCCTCATCGATAATCTCGATTCGTTCACCTACAACATCGCCCACAGCATAGCAGGACTGGGGCACCATGTGAACATCGTCTCTGGAAGAGCAATTTCCACATTGTCCGCAACCGATCTTATTGCAAATCTGAAACCTTCCCATATCATACTCGGCCCTGGACCAGGGTGGCCTCAAGATAGCCCATTAACAATGGATTTCGCAGCATTAGCAATCCAGAATAAAACACCGCCGCTTCTTGGTATATGTCTTGGACATCAAGCGATTGGTTTAGCATCGGGATTAGATTTGGTTCCAAGTCCGATCGGGCCTGTTCACGGAACGCCTGTCAAATGTTTGCACAGCAGTACCGGCTTGTTTCGGGGATTGAACGAAGTCTCCATGACCCGCTACAACTCTCTGACGCACCTCACCGCTGACTGCAACACGAGCAAAGACATCGTTATCGATGCAACAGACGACACAAAGTCACTTGTTCTTGCCTTCCATTGCAAAAAAGCTTCTGTATTTGGAGTTCAATTTCATCCAGAGTCTGTTGGAAGTCAATCAGGAAGCCACATCTTGTCGAATTTTCTAAAGCACTAAGCGTATGGTTGAAATGACGGTAGCCTTTAGGCTGTAAGGAGGGAGAAAGTGCCAATCTGTCGACTTTGCTCGGGAACATACCCCCGTGAATTTTTCATCCATGGGAATGGGCCAAACACACAAGTCTGCTCACGGTGCGCGGTTGAGCAAGGTTTCATCAGCAAAGATGATGCAGTTAATCTCTATGATGACACCCTGAAATCTGCACGTTTGAGTACCGTAACCCGTCGCTACCGGCCCTTTCTCTATTTGACTGTGTTATGGGGCATCTACATTACAACCGTTCGAAGCATCAACCCATGGGGATGGTATATGCTGATTATGCTCACGATTCTTACACTCGCATCGGCTGTACTTTTCTTCACAAGTGCCGCACGATATTCCAGCACGCTTTCTCGGCTCACACCTGATTTTGAACGTCCAAAAGGGCATTGAAACGTCACTTCGAGTGAATTCGGAGGACATCTCCTTCTGAGAGTTCGTGATCCGCACCAACGGTCCTCCTCGTCCTTCCGTCAACTGCTTTGATAAATCCATCACCAAGATCGGAATGAACCTTGTAAGCCAGTTGTTTGGCTTGCATACCGTTCTGAACCACGAACGCGTCTGGTAGCACATTACCATCCCCGTCCGTCCATTGATTTTCATCTTGCACGGGGTACACGACAATACGGGACAGTTCATCAAAGAGAACCTCATCAAGTATTTTCATTATTCCCGTGCCTTGTAATTTTATTACACGTTCAGAAAGCACAGAGAGGCCTTTTCTCTGTGCTTCACTTACCGTTTGTCCTCGATTCAATTCAAAGGTTGATGAGCCGGTTTCATAATGGATGTATCCGGCTTTGTTGGCTTGACGTAATGCTAATTCAGTTTCGGCTGAACACGGCGTAAAATAAGGAAGTAAGCTTTCCAAATGTTCTGTTACACCCTCTGGGGCGAGATCGGCTTTGTTTCCTGCAACAAATATTGGAAACAATTGTTTCCTAAGAGAGGATGCTAGTAATGTCAGGATGTCATCAGTCCAATCCCATGGAGCCGATATGTCCTTGTGGATTTTCGCAAAGGCATCGTAAGCGCGTTGGCAAAGAGGAAATGTTGCGCCTAAGCCTGACAAGCGTTCTTGAAGGAATTGTGTGAAACCTTTGACTCCTTCCGCTTGAATTCGACGAGCACCTCGCGACCAACCATTTTTGATCAAACCAAGAATCCATGCATCAATCTCATCGACTAGGAATGTTACTTCTGAAAGAGCCTGCTCAATCGCTTGTTCTTTTGTAGCATTCAAACCCGTTGGATTGCCTTCGGAATCCGTTGTACCTGCAACATCAATAACATGGATTAGTGCATCACAATCTGCCAAATCTGAAAGGAAGGCATTGCCGCGGCCACGTCCTTGACTTGCCCCCGGCACAAGTCCTGCAACATCGACCAGCATGCAGGGAACATATCTTTGGTATCCCTTACAGGAACCTGTACGGGGGTTGCAGATGCTACCACCCCGGCCATCGTCCAACTTTGAGCGGCCATCCTGCTCAAGACGTTGACGAAGCTCTTTGCAGGGACAAGGCCTACGACTTGGAATGAATGAAAATCCAACATTTGGTTCAATGGTGCAAAAGGGATAGTTCGCAATATCTACTGGTATGAGGGTTGAAGCCGCAAAAAACGTCGATTTACCGACATTTGGTTTGCCAACCAATCCAATTCTCACGGTTTGGCCGCCTCGCTTCACTCTTCTTCTGACGTACCTGAACGAATCCGCCCGATTGTAATGTCAAGTTCAGGTAGGTTAACTCGGCCATCACCGTCGAAATCAATGAGTTCCATCAGTTTCTCGATATCCCACGGTGGAAGGTCAGCGATGTCTGCACTTCGTAGGGCTTGTTGAAGTTCGTAACCGTCAATAAAACCTGAATCGTCAAGATCAATGGAACGGAAGAACTGAAAAATACTCATTTCCTTCTTTTCGAGATAATCTGAAAGCATCTCCAGTTCGTTGCGTTCAACTGGGAACTCATCAATCTCGTCATTGTGCAACGTAGACGAGACATCAATGATGGTCATTCCGCCCTCATCTTCAACATCTGCGCCAACAACAAGAATTGTGTCAACTCCAACTCCTCGTTGCAGGAGTTTGCGAATTGAAGATTCTCCCCTTTGCATGGAGTAACGTGAAATATCCGAGGTTGTCGATACTGCTGGATCTATCTTCATCCCACCAACCGAGGTCCGAATGAGATTGAGGAACAAGAGAATGACGCCGATAGAGCCAAAATAAAACAGCACAGCAGCGGTTAAACTAAAACCTCCATCGGTCATTATAACATCTTCACTACCCGAATCGAGAAGAGCTTTCTCTGTGAAATCTCCCATAAGTTTTGCAACTGTTGAGGTCACTCCACCAAAGGCAATGAGCATGGTCGAAAGCGATGCAGATGAGGGGGATGCGAGTTCACGCCCTCCCGCCAATGGGTACGATTCTGCAATGCAAGCGACAGCCATGAGGCCACCAACAGTCCACATGAATCCAATATCGACAGTGTTTGCCATATCATTCAAGGCGCCAAGGCCGATAAACACGTCCAAAGATGTGAAGTAACCACCAATTGCATACAGTGGGAAGAACACCATTGCGAGTGTCGCTGCCAATGCACCTGGTCGCGAAACAACACCTGTTGCGTTTCCAAGCGAGGTCATGATGATGTTCACGGAGCCTGCCATGATTGGTAGAAGTGCAAGAGTCATCAAAATTGCTCCTAAGTTTTCAAGCAGCACCCCTGCATCTGCAGGAGACAATATGAATGGAGGCAGTGTCATAAACAGCAACAAGAGACTTGCTTTTGTCATCGAATCTGACCAAATTGGTCGACTTGCTGCACGAGGAACAACGTGGTAAGCAACAGCAAAGATGAGGGCAATGATTGTCCATGATTGTGACATGCGTTCTCCAAGCCAAACGGTCTGAGTGGAACCGGCAAGTTCTCCGAAGAAACGAAATTGAGAGCCGAAAATAAACGATGCAAGTGCCATAAACAGGAACCAATTGCTAGCGGAAATGACGTCTCCTCTTCTTCGAGAAACAGTAAGCAGAACATTGATCATCACAGCAATGGTAATTACAGAACGCAGGGCGTACATGAACAGATTGTGAATCAATTCTTCATTTGAGTCAGAGAGGGTAACGAGGAGGCCAACAATGGTTGGCAGAAGCATCGATGAGATGGTCAAGACCGAGAAAAGAATCCCTGTCAAACTTGCATTCGCCTCACTTGCAAGTCGTCCATCTCCTGCACGTGCAGCAGCTACGAACCCCCCTCCGATAAGAATCGAGGTCAAACCTGTGGTAAGGGTCACATACACGAATGTATCCAGTGCACTTCCATCATCATAGGACCATCCTATGCTTGCGAGTGAGTCAAGGGCAGTACCATCATAATCGTGCCAAAGCGCAAGAAATGTTCCAATTGCTGCAAATGTGAGCCAAATCATTCCAAGGTTCATCCAGGTCTTTGACCCACTGCCCTTGTCGTCGTTGAACAAATCTACGATTCCAGCAGGTGCCTTGGTTAGAAGAAAGAGCCCAAATTGATGCATCGGTTCGGCCATATTGCCGATCCCACGTTGGACGTAGTATGTTGCAAATCCAATGACTGTGAAAAAGAAAAAGAGTGCTAAGAATACTGCTTCCATCTCTTTCACCTCAGTCTGCAAGAACCTCTCCTGCAAGTGTGGAAACAATTGCTCCTAGAGCGATGATGAAACCAAGAAGGTAATACCAGATTCCTGAGCCACCGAGATTTGACATCAGCGGGACGATATCGCCGATGACTGGGATGTTATCCCACCCAAAAATTGTGCTAAAGAGGCCAAACATACCAATGGTAACAACTGATAGAAGTACCAAAATGATGCGGCTAGACGAGGGTTCTGCAGTACCAATTACTGCATCTGGGAGTTCTGTACTGTTTGACATACCTTGGCCTCAGGTACCCAAGATGGATAATCAAGCGAATTGAATCGCGATGATAAACATTCACCAATGGTTGCTATTGAACCGATTAATAAATCATCTTGATTATGGAGAACGAAGGACCTCTGAAAGTAGGCCGCGACGTGGTATTGATGTGCCTAGTGGGACCGGTATGGCACGATCGTTGGTTAATTCTTGGTTCCAACGCTTTTTGCATTCACAATCCAAACCATTGAATTCATCCAATGAACCTGAGACAGCATACCGCTCGATGGCTGCAACCACCTCTGAATCGCATTGACCACAATTGTGGGATCCACGAATTTTACCGCCTGCAGTAGGATGAATGATCAATCGAGAGACTTGATCATCATCGCCGTTTTTTCCACCATTTGGATGGACAATTCGATGGCTGATTTGGATAAGTTCAACCAACGACCAAAGCCATGGGGGGCGGTACTCACGATGACGATGAAGACGATCAATGACCGTACCTCGTTGGATGTTCATGGGATTAATCGAGATCTCATGACTTTGTTCTGCGACTGCTTCAATCCATCGAACACAGTGGTCGAGTGCGTCAGCTTCACTCATGAAAGGTGGTTTAAACATCAAATACGTCTTAATTCGGAGGTTGTACTTTTGAAGACGTTCAACCGCACGATCCCATGAAGCAGCCGTAAAACCCTTGTTGACATGAAATCGCAACACTTCATCATCGTATGCTTCAAGTCCTATGGCAACCGTAAAATTGGGATTTATCGCAGTAGCCCACGCCAACTTCGCTTCAGTAATCTGCTCAGTTCTGCTCTCAACAATCAGTTCTTTACCAAGTTCAAAGCAGTCTCTCAAAACGGTCTCTTGGAAATCAACTGGGATTTCTCGATCCTCAAGTAACGAACCTGAGGTGTATACTTTCACCATTGAATGGCCCTCGAAATTGTTGAATTTCTTTTTAGCATGTTCCCATTGTGAATGGAGATCTGCACTCGTAACATCGTCCCGTGTATCGTTGAAGTATCCACAAAATGTGCAACCTGAAGACCACCACCAATGGCATCCCTTCGTACGAAGAATGACGGTAACCGCTGAACAAGGTGTTCCATCGATGGTCATTTCCGGCGTTGAATAAACCGTCGCAGGGAACGAAGCGTCCCACGACTGTTGACGTTCCTTTGCCCAAGGAGTGTTAGCTGGAGCCTTGACTAGGTGATGGATTTTGAGACTTTTTGAATCGTCACCAAGGATTGTAATTCCTCTCTTTGATGGAATGGTCGCACCCCCGTCACTCTTCCTCGCGGATTCTCTTGAATATAATATCTGCACCCGCCTTGACGAATTGTCCTTTAGGATATTGAGGGTGCTTGTCCTCTGCTGAAAGTACTTGTGGCTCGTAATGAGCCGCTGAGACCCGCACATCAACTCGGCTTCCAAGACGGATCATCCCGTATCGTTCACCTCTACGAAGTTCATCGCCAATTCCTTTCCATGGAACAATTGTGCGGGCAAGAGCCCCTGATATTTGCATGACTTCGATTCGCTCGCCAGATTTGGACTCGAAGACCGTGCGAACGCGCTCGTTGTATTCACTCTCTTTACGGTATGCAGGGGCAAAAGGCCCTCGACGACGACCTTTTCCTGTTCGATGTTCCATAGCAACAATGCTCGATGTGAACGGGGCTCGGTTAACGTGTACATCGAGCGGTGACATGAATATCGCTACGCGCCACACATCCGTGTCTTTTGGATTGTCATCAACTGAGGAAAACCGCTGTTCCGTTTCAAATGAAAGCGGATCGTCGCATGGTTGGGGATACCAATCACCGGTATTCTCATCATGCTCAAGACTGCCCGCATCACGCTCAATCTTTGATGGGCGACGGCCGTTGGCTCGTTCCCTACGAACGAACATGACATGCCCGTCTGCCGGTGAAACAAGTAAACCTGGCTCTTGCGGGATAGGGCGATCTGGATCTCGCCAGAAATTTGCGAAAAATACAGCCACCATCAAACAAAGAACACCCAGGAGCGGCATAAGACCGTTGAGCGAATCAAGATAAATTCCTCCTACAAGAATCGCAAGGCCAGAAATTGCAAATGTTGCAACGGGGGCGTGACCCCCTTGAGCAAGGCCTGCCAAGACGAGTCACCTCAATTATCGGCCCATGGATCGGCGTCAGAATCCCATGTTGCCCCAGCATCATCGACTGCTTCCGCTTCAACCTCAGGTGATTCTTCATCTTCGGGCGCTTCCTCTACTACGGATGTCTCTTCTTCAGCAGGTGCTTCTTCATCTACAGGTGCTTCTTCATCAACGATTTCAGCCACCTCGCCAGTACCCTCTTCGATAACTGCTTCGGCCTCTTCAACGGTCATTTCAGCAGCACGTGCTTCGACCATTTCGTCCATACGCTCTGTAAACGCACGAGACATATGTTGAGATTCGCGCTCAGCCTCAACGGCTCGTTCAATCATATCGTAACGTTCCTTGATGGCTTTGTTAAGTTCTTCAAAAAGCGTCATATGGGCAACGTACCAATCATCACGGGCTTTCATTTCGGTAACAGCAAGTTTCAAATCGTTATCCAACTCTTCTGCGATACCGAAAACTTTCCCTAACCGATCTTTTTCTCGGGAATATTTCTCTTCCATCGTTTGCAATGCAGGTTCGAGATGTTCAACTCGCTTGTCCGCTTTTGTCGCCTTCATTTCAAGTTCGCGAATGCGGAAATCTTTCTCAGCGATCAAGGATTCTTGCGCTTCTCGCTCAATTTCTTTATCGATGATTTCCTTCTCAAGAACCTCAATTTCTGCTCGTGCATCAACCAATTCTTTCTCTTGGGTTTCGTATGCTGCGAAAAGTTTCTTCAAACGGTCTGTTTCAGTTGCAAGAGCCTCTTCAAGTTGATCTATACGGACTTCAGGGGTGAGGGTTCCTTCTTCACTCATTTTTTTCACCCGGAGGAATGCCTCCAGTTCAACCCAGCCACCTTTACCCTATGAAGCCGACGCTTGGTTGAGAGGGATAATTCGCTTCTTGCTTAAAGGTCGACAATCGCATCAAAATTTCTGTCTTGGGCCTCGTGGGAATAAGAATCGACTCGTTTTTTGGACCTCTCCATCCTCCAGTTTTTTCTTTCTAGGCCGCATAAATGCAAGAAGAACAACCAAAGCGACTCCGGCTGCGATTAGATAAGTTGTAGTCCCGAGAATGGAAGAGGATTCTGCTGAACGCGTCTCATCGTTGGGGTAGGCATCGCTATTGTCGCCAACGCCGTCACCGTCCGTGTCTATGGTTTCTGAAGCGTCGTATGGAAAAGCATCCAAAGAATCGGCGATTCCGTCGCCATCCGAATCGATTTCAATAATTTCGATTGCATTTTGAACCACTACGCTTTCCCGAATTCCGCCGATTTTTATCAGTGTAATCTGTAAATCGTACATCGACAATGCGGCTGATTGTGGTGCTGTAGCTTCCAATTTCCACACGTTGTCCTCGCCCGAGATTACCCTACCACGAAGTCCTGAACTTTCTTCCCAGGTGTACAATGGTGCAGGCCCTGTTAAGGATGCAAAAGGTGCACTGTTGTAGTCAACCTGATGAGGATAATTCTTATCTCCTGCTGGTCCGATACCCAATTTTCCATTTTTGCTTCGACCCCAGCAGAACACCGTTCCGTTCTCTGACAAACTACAGGTGTGGTCATAGTTCAAGCTAAGATCAACTGCGTTATCGATAACTTCAACAAACATTGGAGTAAGATAGACACCCCCACTTACGCCGATTCCTAAACGTCCGTAATTGTTGTGTCCCCAGCAGTACGTGCTTGAATTTTCTAAAATTGCACAAGTGCTGTGTGGTCCAACATCAACAGAGCGGGCTAAGGACCCGTATGGTAAATGCACGTAAACGGGTGTCGATGCATGAGTTGTTGAATTGTCTCCTAACTGTCCGTGGTTGTTCTGTCCCCAACAGGTAATGGAGCCGTTATCCAAAAGGGCGCATGAGTGGTAGTCGCCAACGGACAAGTCTGTTGCTGCCCTACCTTCTGGCAACTCTACGTTTGATGATGGGGCATGTGTGGTCGTACTCGTACCACCGTCGCCTAATTGACCTAGGTTGTCTCTTCCCCAACACATAACCCCTCCGTCATCCATAAGCATGCATGTATGCGAACCTCCGGGTTCAACCTTGGCAACCTTCCGGTCTGCAGGCGTTGCAACAACTTGTGGAGTGTACTTATCGCTTGTTTCCGAATCTCCGTTCCCTAGTACGCCAAAGGCATCGGTGCCCCAGCACACCAGCGTGTCATCTTCAAGAATTGCGCAAGTATGCTTGTAGCCCATACCTATTGACTCAACACCTTTTCCATCAGGAAATTCAACTGTAGTACTTGGGGATTTGTAAATATTCGTGGAACCATCCCCGCTTTGCCCATTTTCATTAAATCCCCAACAGCTCGCAGTGTTGTCATCGAGTATGATGCATGTTCGATGCTGTTTGGCGTAGATCTGCTCAATTGTCGCATCTCCGTCAATTGAAACATAAGAAATTGGTTTGTTAATCGATGTCTGCTGGCCGCCATCACCCAATTGGCCGAGATTGTCGAGGCCCCAACACATGGCTGAGCCGTTTTCAAGAAGGCCACAAGTGTGTTCATGTCCTGTCGCTAGCACCGAATACGAATCTTCAGGATTATCAGAATCTGAGAGGATAAACTCGTATCGAATGGTCGATGTTCCAACGAAATCGGATAAATCCAAATCACATTCCAAAGAGTCAGCTTGATTGACGGTGTTCTCAGAGCATGTCAATTCTGGTTGTGCTACTTCCTCGGCGAACGCATACATTGGCAGGGTCAACATAAGCACGAAGCATAAACAGGCTTGGATTCCAACCGATTTGGATTGACCAAATGTCTTGCTCATGTTACGACACACCCCTTCTCCCTTATTGACCCATTTACTTCAATTGCGTGCTTGAATCACATTTTCTCTGCCGAATCTGTTGCTTCAACCAAGGCCTTGGCAATGGGGACTTCTCCCATGGAGTGTCCAGCGTCTGGGATGATATGCAAGTTAGAATTAGGCAATTGTTTGTGCAACTCCCAAGCACTCTTTACTGGACAAACCATATCGTAACGACCTTGCACGATAACGGTTGGAATTTCTTCTATCGTCCTTGTGTTGTTCAAGATGTAAGCCTCCTCAACGAAGATGGCGTTGATAAAATAATGACACTCAATACGAGCAAAGGCAACTGCAAAATCTAGATCTTCGGCCTTATCAAGATATTCGGGATCAGGGAGCAGTCGGCTTGTTGCCATTTCCCAACGAGTCCATTCCTTCGCTGCATTTCGTCGAACCTCGACATCATCACTGGTCAGTCGTCTGTAATAAGCGGAAATCAGGGCATGTTGTTCGTCTTTAGGAATGTGGTTGAGATAGGGTTCAAAGGCATCGGGGAAGACGTGGCTGGCCCCCTCCTGATAGAACCAATTCAGTTCGGAACGCCTGCACATAAAGATGCCTCGAAGGATAAATGAACGCACACGTTTCGGGTGCGAGATGCCATAAATGAGAGAAAGTGTTGAACCCCATGAACCCCCAAAGACATGCCACGTTTCAACATTCAAATGCTTCCTCAAGGCCTCGATATCAGAGACGAGGTGATTTGTTGTATTCTCCTCGAGGCTGGCATAAGGGGTTGATTTACCACAACCGCGCTGATCGAACTGAATGATGTTCCACTTTTGTGGATCAAAATACTGACGATAAGAAGGCTGACTCCCTCCTCCTGGGCCTCCATGGATAACAATCACAGGGATTCCTTCAGGATTGCCTGCACATTCCCAGGCGATGGTGTGGTGGTCTGAAACCGAAAGCATTCCTTCCAGATACGGTTCGATTTTCGGATAAAGAACGTCATCAAGGACTTGAGGAATGGTGCTCATAACGCAAGCGATGTGAACATAGGTGATGTTGCTTTCGATGCCTTTTTTCGACGCACGTTCTCGTAGAACCATGAAGCAAGCAACGGATGTCTTCAACGACTGGGCACATCGAGGAAAGGACGAGGGAATGGAACGTGGTCATGGACCAGCAGTTCGAGAGATGATGCACCATGCGCTCGACCGCGTTCTTTCGCAGATGGATGCCTTTTCTTTTGCTGATTTAGGTTGTGGAAATGGATGGGTTGTTCGGCTCGCTGCTCAACATAAACAATGCCGCCAGGCGGATGGTTTTGATGGGGCAACACACATGATTGAGAAAGCAAAAGCAGTCGACTCTGAAAACGGATACCATCTTGCGATGTTCCCTCAAACACAGCCATCACAACAATACAATCTTATCCACTCAATGGAATTCATCTACTATTTGCACGACCCAAAGCAAATGTTGCAATCCATTCACGACGATTGGCTTGCTGACGAGGGTTGGGCCGTTATCGGCATCGATCACTATGCAGAAAACGAAGAAAGCCTCGAGTGGCCAACTGCGCTTGATGTACACATGTCCACGTTTTCAGAACATGAATGGATTGAAATGTGGAATGATGTTGGATTTGAAGAGGTTCATGCATGGCGTGCTAATCAATCGCCTGGGAAGCCAGGAACCTTAGCCATCATTGGAAAGAAGAATCAAAAGTGACCCCTAGAGCAAGATTTTGTGGACCACACATTCTGATATCTCCATTAAAGAACGGGCACTTTTTACATGTATCAAGAGCCTCGATTGGAAGCCGTTTTGGCTCATCAACACCGTTGGGATCTGCAGCAAGTCTGGCCATCCAATCGAGCAATTTCAAAAGCTCTTTTTTGGCTTCTTTGTACATGGTATCTGGCATTTGGACAAGGCGTCCTGTGCTTGCAATTAGCAGGGCAGGTGGACGTATTTCTCGGCGCTTTTCTACCGCTTTTCTCTCCTCTTGTTCAAGTAAAACCAAAGAGTACAACGTCAATTGAAGTCGGTGATTTCTCAACATATCACGTTCTGCTTCGTTTTGTGGCTCCAACGAAAGCGGTTCATTAAGCGATTCATGCAAAGGAGTATGCTCCAAATTAACTTCTCGTGCTCCCGTGGTTTTCAAGTCAACAATTTGCAACCAAGGACGGTCTCCCTCAACTCCAGCCAGAGCTAGGTCGGCTTGACCTTCAAAGAGAATGTTAACCGCTTCTATCAACGTTTGATGGGATTCATTGAGGTTGTTTATTGGCGTTTGGAGCAGGCCATCAAAATTAACGCGATGTTTGAAAACAAACGAGGCTTCTGTTCGCAAACCTTCAACCACGAGATTTTGTATGACATCCCCCTCAACCAGTTTGCCCAATGCACCATCTGTAAGACGTTCCGCCAGTTCGAACATTCGGTCACGTGCCTGTTTTTGTTCTTCAATAGACAAGCGATGCCACTCAGGATGAGAATGTGTCGCATCCTCGAGTTCCTTGCGTGACAAGAGTTGATTGGGTTGAGAATTCAACCAAGCTGGCGCCAATTCATAACCGGTTGACTTCATTTGCGCAGGGTTCGCTAAACCAATCTCAACAAGTCTGTGGAACATCGATCCAAACGCAGTTGCCGATGGCCAACCAATCGGCCCTGATACAACATCTTCCCCATCTGATCGATCTTTTATTTCGACCTCATTTGGAACATAAAGTGAATTTGGCTGAATCATGAAAGGTTCGCTTTGCCAACCCTTGATGTGAGAAAGCCAGTAACGACGCCGACATGAATGAGCCGTATCCAAACCATGTGCAGTCATCCTAAGAGTTGGGGATTGAACGAAATGAGTGGTTTCAACCTGAGTATTTTGTATTGGTTCATGCAATTGTTTTTCGATGCTTGTCCAATCTGAAAGAATGGAGGTTGGTTTTTGTTTTACAAAACAACTTGGGTGATGGTAGAGTCGCAATGATTGAAGTGAGCCTTGCATGAACCCACTTGCTTGGAAAAGGGCGTATGGGTCGAATTTCAGGACTTGATCGCCAAACTCTGACAGAACCTCACCTTGAACATCACCGTCGAGTACCCAAGGTTGATTTCGCTCAGAATGCAGACCCATATATCGGAATCCATCCAACATGAAATCACCCATGTTGTTTCCTTTGTAATTGATTTTCATTTCAATCGTTGAATCGACATTCATCGAACAGGGCTTGTTTGGTGAACCAACGAAAATTAATCGGTCCTTAACTCTGGTCAGAGCAACATAGAATTGGCGGCGTAATTCTGCCTGATTCTGAGCCTTGTTCATTTGCTCTGCTAACATCCACAGGGCATCCTCTGGTTTGTTTTTTGACTTCCATGGCTGGATTCTACCGGCGATAACATCTGGTGTAATGAGCACGTTATTCTGTGCTTCAATGCTTGAACTACGGCGCCCGGCTTCAAACAAACCTGTCACGATGACAACCGGTGCTTGAAGGCCTTTCGCTCCATGAATGGTCATTATTTGAATTGCTCCACTTGTTGGGGGTCCGCTCGCTTGTGGACCCTTACTACCTAGAGTGGAGAACGCTTTCATTTGGTCAAGGATTGCAATTGGTTCATGTCCATATTCTGCACCCAATCTCCTGAGCAATGCGCACCATGTCTCCGCCACTTGTCGTTCGGATTCATCAGGAAATGCGACAAGTAGGTCACTATAATCGAGTGCAGCATCGAAGACGTCATAGATTGCACCACGATTGACCAAATTTGAACATGCTTCCAAGAATCTACCTTGTGGTTGATCTTTGAAGTAGTCCGCAATGTGGTGCCAATAATCTTCAACGTCACCCGTTCGGAGGATTTCTTCAATTTGAGCGGAGGATGCGCCTATAATTGAAGAGCGCAACAAAATATGACTTGCATGTTTTGACCATGGCTTCGCAAGAAGTTCGAGTAAGGCCATTAATGGCTCCACTACTGGTTGTTTAAGCAATTCTCCTTGTTTATCAGCCATAACCGGCAAGCCGCGTGCCTGCAAGCGAGCGATGAGATCGGGTATGTGCTTACGGGAATGAACAAGAATCATCACATCCTCTGGAGAAATCGCATCCTCGGCCTCAATTTCAACAAACTCATGTTTCTTTGCAGACCATATACGAGTGGTTGAACCTCGTACAAGAGACTCCAATCTTGAAGCAATTAATTCGTGTTCTAGATGACGTAAATTTGCATTTTCTGCATCAAACAGATTGTAACCTTTGTTGAGGTTAAGAGGCAGAGCATCGGTTGAGTTTTGCGTGGGTAGAAGCCATTCAAGAGCTCCCATTCGTTCTGTTTCTCGGCCAACTTCAAGAGGTTGCGAGTTGGCATGAAAGTCACCAGGGAATTGGTGATGCCGCACATCAAACGTGTCATCAAACACGTGGTTCAGGGTTTGAAGTAAGCCTGAAGCTGTTCGAAAATTGGTTCGCAATTGGATATGGCCCTCGATTCGTTCCTCTGTCGCTTCATCACCGATTGCCAGTCCTGAATCGTCTAAACCAAACGGGACAAAACTCCACTGGGCAGATTGTTCGCTTCGTGAATAATCTGCAGCCTGAATGAAGGAACCGCCCTCGCCCCCTGCACCAACGGGGCGGGGGTCACGGCCGAACCCTTCCTGAGTAAAGGCCTGCATACGTGATTCGTTTCTTTCAATTCGATTTGTCATTCGTATTGCTGCAACCATCCGACGCATGACGGTCACCTCAGCTTGGCGGAATCGGTATATGCTTTGTTTCATGTCCCCAACAATGCAAATGGTTGGATCCCATGGCCCAGCAGGTGCAGGATGATTCTCAGAAATTCCATCCCTTCGACCCCATAGACGAGAAAGGAGGCGAGCATGCTCGGGATTTGTGTCCTGATATTCATCGATGATGAATGCACGATATCGGGCTCGAATCTGCTTCAAAAGTGCGTACCTTCGACGCAAATCAAGATGTTTATCTTCTTCATTTTGCATTATCGACAGAGCTCTGCGAATATGATTATCCGACCACGGTTCATTTCCTAAATCGTCCAAGGCCTGCACTGCTTCTGGAGGATACCAATGGCGAACAATCGCAGGGCAACGAGAGAGCAATAGGTCTCCCACCATTGTCTGAACATCATCGAAATCGTGCGCCTCTTCTTGCGATTTTAGGTGACGAAGTAAATCCTGACAACCCAAATGAACAGTGTAAAGGTCATTCAAAACCTCTACTTGGAGCTCGCCTGTTACCCTTTGATCCCCTTCTGGAGGTTCTTGAGAAACCTCAAGACCTAGTGGAAACCTATCATAACGCTCGTTTGGACCACGATGAACAAACGGTTCAACTGGATTCAGGCAATAAGCAACCTTTGCAAGCATGAGAACAAGGCGCCCATCTGCTGGATCATGAATGCGTTCTTGCAATCGACGTGCAGCGTCGGAAGCTGCAGCCATTGTTTGTGCCTTCAAGGCCTTTTCAGAGGTTTTTTTCAATACCGAGGACCAACTCATCAACCCTGCGGGCCAATTACCTAGCGTATTGGAGCGAGGGAAGTTCCCTCCTTTGAGTATGGTTGGTTTTGTCTCTTCCAATTGTGCAGGAGATGTGGCTGCTGCAACGACTTGATACAACCAACGAAGACGTTCAATCGGTTGTTCAGACATCGGTTTTCTTGCTAGGTGAGCGAGTTGGTTGAAACGTGTTTTTGTTGTTTCGATTTCAGCAGGGGCAACGAATATCGAGTGGTATTGTAAGAATACGTCGACCCATTCGTTAAGGATTGCACGGACGTCCACAAAAACAGGATCAATCAACGAGCGACAATCCTCCAAAATCATATCCTCGATAAGACGGTGATCTGGGGCACTCGTTCCATCCCAGGGTGTACCGCATCGGATGGAACGCGCTCGGAGTCTTCGTCGCGATTCTTCAACAAAAAGCGAGGATTCAAGCAGACCCAAAAGGACGGTCTGCGCACTTGATTGACCTCCCAAACGAATTGCCAATCGGTTTCGAGCCTCAATGAAAGCATCCGATGGTTGGAGCATACCGGCTTCAATGGCATCACGCCCATTTCGAATTCGCCATGCAGCATTTAATGCCTGATTCCTCAACAGTGGCGCCTTTTCCTCGGGCAACTGATCCCGACTCAAGTGTATCGCAACCAAATCGATGTGTGGAGCAAGAATCTCAGACAGAAAAGCGTCAATCGTTGAGATTGGCGAAGACTCAAGCAACGACATCAACATCGATACATCACCTTGATGGCGAAGCCTTGGGTCATGCACGCCCATTCTATCATCATCTTTCACTGGATGTGCCCGAAGCGATTGTATTCGGTTTTTGATTCTTGAACGCAGTTCTGAAGCGGCTTTACGTGTAAAAGTGATGGCTACAATTTCTTGCGGAAGCAGCCCTTTCCATTCCGTCAACGGTGTACGGTCTCTTTTGGCGGCGAGAATGTTGCCAGAACCGTATTGCTCAAAGCGAATGGGAGGAGGTAACACATGCGTGGCTCGTTGTTCCGGAGAAAGAAGATGTTGAACGTAACGTTCTGCCATCACTGTTGTTTTCCCAGTGCCAGCACCCGCATCCAGTGCAATATGTTGGTCAAGATTAAGTCCTAATCGTTGACTGCGGTTGAAGGAAATCATTTGATTTCACCTCCGATGGATGCCGACGAGCAGGCATTAGCAAGTGGACAATAGGAGCAATGGGTTCCTGGAGTTGGATGATTCCATCCAAGTCTACTGGCGTTCCGTGCTCTGATTGCAGCAGTGATTCGAGAACTCATCCAGGCTCGGAAGCTGTTGCTTTGAGGGCTCTGGTTTTCATTAGGCATTCGGAAATGATTTTCTGAATATGATGTGCGTATTCCAATCAGATGTTCGGGGTCAAGAAAACTGAAACTTGGGTCGAGTTCCACCATGTGATAAGTATCGTCACCAACTTCTGAAATGCCAACACCAATGACTCTGTCACCCGGATGAGCAAGTTCCCACGCCCGGGCATATAGCGCAAGTTGTGTTTCTTTGAAGAGTCCTGATGTATGGCGAATTCCGCGTTCTCCCGGTCTTGGTCCTTCAATAGTTTTGATATCTCGAATAATTATGAAGCGTTTTGCTGCAGGTCCGTCACCGTCAAAGTACAGGGGGATCTGTGTTGCATCCTCTTTGTGCAAGCCGCGTTTTTCCAACTGCTCGGTCACCTTTCCATCCAAAACAAGGCAGTCCACTCGGTCGATTCGTCCTCGAAGATTGAGAACAGCCGAATTCAATTCATCGTCAAATCCTTCAATTTCAATGTACGATTTACCTTCTTTTTGAAGTGACCATTCACAGGCAATCGGCGCTGCTGATGTAAGACCTAAATCGGCGAGTAGAAGTCGTCCAAGCCTTCCCCCAAGAGCAAGTTCTCCGTCTCCTTCGAGCCAGTTGCGCCACTGCTCGGGCGAACACCCAATCAAATCATTGCATCGGTGCACAGACACTGCATTTGTTCGTACAAGCCAAGGCGCGAGTTCGGCCAACTGTCGCAACAACCCCTCCCAGATCTCTTGATTGGAGAGTGAAACACTACGGTGCATCGGCAATCCATTCTCCAGCGAGGGCCCTCCAATCTCAATGCCCATCAGGGTCATGAGGTACTCCTCGATTGAGTGCACGAGAGTACCCTTCATCAAAGGCGCAATATCTTCCGATGGCTCAGGAGCATGCTCTGTGGCTCCGAGTACTTGTTCTGTCCATGCTTGGCGTGGACAAACAAACCATGGATTCAAACGACTCGTCGACCATACTTTCGCTTCATCCTCATCCGTAGGGCTTGAAAGGATTTGATTCAGACTTTTGGAAGCAAAATCAGGAGGGGGTAGTGGCCTTGGATCTAGTGATGGCCCCCTCGAAATGCCGTTCTTCTTGAAACCTAGATGGGGGTAAGATGTTGCAGTACGGCCACCTCTCACGTTCGCTTGGGAAACCGTTGGCTGGATAATGAGATTTGTTGTTGTCAACAAGTTGTCTCTAATTTCCCAACCCATCGTAGCACCATTTTCCAATGGCTTGAACTTCGGCTGTCGTCGAAAACGATCGACATGAATGTCTCGTTCAAATCGATTTGCGATTGAGATCAGTGATTGAACCTCAACCGTAGGTGGTCGAAACGCTCGAAGTTCAAGACCAGCTTGTTGTTGTCTGTCTCGTTGTCTGTGTTTTACTCTGTCAAGTTTAACCTCTCCATTGCTAATGGACAGTGATGAGGTTCGATAAGTCAACCAATTGCCATTTTCTCTGGTTACGATTGACCAACCAGCGCCATCGGACACATTCTTTTCAATGAATTCGGGTATCTCTGATAACTTCCCTAAATCACCATCAAGTTCTACCATAGATAAATATTCAACAAGGGGGGTTGAATTGCCAACCGATTCGTCATGTTCCGTGTCAAAGAGAATCGACTGCTGGCCTGAGTTTAACAGCGATCTGAAAAGATGTCGCGCTTTTCGAATGGGTAAATCTCCGTCAGCCAAGCCCAACTCCATTCGAACCGAATCGTCAACCCATGGTACACGTTCGGGCTTCATCGACCATGATTCTGCATCCACTCCAGCAAACAAGGTAAGGTCTGATGAGACGCCATAAGCACCGTTTGGTGTACAAACATGAACGTCAAAGTGATTGATTCTACGCATTGGAGCCTTGGTTTGCTGTGAGGCGAGTCGGCAGAGTTCCACGAATTCGACATTGGGAGCATGCCGAAGTAAAGCGTCTACAGCCTGAACCCATGCTTGAAGAGCCCCTACCGAAGCATCGTAGTTTTGAATACGTTCAAACATCTTCTCCCAATTGCAAGCGACTAACAGTTTTGTCAGCACGTCCCTGGGGGATTTGCTTGGTTCGGGCAGCGGAAGTGAAGCCTGCGATGATATTCCAATGAAATCGCCGACTAGGAGGTTATGCTCACTCTTATCCAACAATGCCGACCACGTTGTAGCAAGGCATTGCAACCACCAATGAGTCTCTTCAATGGCACGTTCCTGTTCTCTTCTCCGGAACGCTTCTGTTGCATAGGGTTGTGCAACAGATAATGAGCCAAGCCAGCGCTGCAATGCCCCCTTACCTCCGAGGACATGGAAACTGCGCCCAATGTTCTCAATCACATCCAGATGTGGCCTCGGTCGCCATTCTTCGTGAACAGGATGCTTCAGATCTGAAAAGAGATTTTCGTTGATTGGAAAGGCTTGGGCTTGAGCAATATCAAACAATTTAGCTGCTGACCAGGCATCTTGACCGTATGAAATGCTCAAAAACCGAAGAATTGCTTGTACGGCGGATGTGCTACCAACTGCATTTGCTTGAACATCACAGGTAATACCGATTTGTTGGAGGCGCCTCGCCCATTCAGTATGACGATGTTCATCGGCGTCAATCAAAAGGACTGCTCCATTGGAATGCTTTTTGAAAAGTTCAACTGCTGATATTGCAGCATCAAAAATTTGAGATGCTCGATCGAAACTGAACAGGTGTATCCCATCAGTCGTGTAATTGTCCTCATTGTGTAGCGCAGACCATACGACGTGGCTTGGGACCCATTCAGGAAGTTGGGTCTCGTCTTGTATGTGTACGATTTCGTCGTTGATGTATGCGCCATGGAAACCGAGACGGAATGATCCTGTGGAACAAAGATGATGAATTGGACGTCGAAGTGCTATTGCTTCCAACAGACGCTTTTCGCTCTCCGTGAAATCCGGGGGGTGATTCAACAGAATTATACCGTTAATTGTTCCCATTGTGTAGGGAATCGACCGCTCTTCGTCACTCAAAGCATCACAAAGATAAGCAATCACTTTGTGCTCGTGAAGCAAACCGTTCGTCTCAAATGTTGATACAATTCGTTCTGCTTCAAGCGCCCCGGGGTCGTCCTTCCATTTTGAGAGAATTCGATTTTTTGTAACATAAGCATGGAGTCGGAGTAAGCGCTCGGATTTTGAAAGTGTCCAAGGACGGGCAACATCGGGATGAAGGCGTGGAAAACGGTGGTTTCTTGCAGCGTCTGCAAATTTATCATGCACCTGAATCAGCCCAGTTGCTGTTGATGGAATGATGACTGGAAGACGCAAATCGATCGACAAGGCTTTCACAAGTCTCTGAAGCGTCGTATGCCGACTGGAATCAACATGCCCAGACTTACTCAAAATGGACTGAATCGATGATAACCGTGTCGCTTCGTTGGGGTAAACAACAAGTAAATCATCACGACCTTTCGCAATACTGTCGATTATCCAGGGAGGTACAATGGTATCCGATGGACATGACTCAACTGTAATGTTCTTCATGAAACCCTCCCCACCCGTCATCATGATACACGACGGTATAAAAGAGAACGCTCGCGATGTGTGTTATTTTTTCGATTTTTGAACTCGTTTGATTCCGTATTCCGTATTGTCGTATAATCGGTTAAACTAACATGAATTATTCTTGTTATGCCTAAAATCAAACATGAATAGTAAGGTTTAAGAACTTCGCCGCCTATGTAGTATACCTGGCATGGCGGTTCGGAGCCAACAACCCACTCTGCAAATACGAATCGAACCCAATCATGTTAGACGGAAAACAAACAAGGAGGGCAAAAAATGTATCGAAAATGTGAAGAATGTGGAAGTGAAGACCTGAAAGCGGACAACATCCGAGGCGAAGTTGTCTGCAATGATTGCGGTTTGGTCGTCGAAGACAAGGCCTCGGCTGGGCAAAGCGATAATGCAGGAAGTATGTGGGGTGAAGGCGCCTCCAATACACCAACGAAGGATGAATCGAAAATCAAAACCGGTTCGAAAGGAAATGCTCTTGGGTCGTACATCGGCAAACCAGGTGAGGCCAAAGGAAAATGGAAATTGCTTAGCCAAATGCACGCCCAAGACGCAAAAGATCTCCACCCGATGGCCCAAGCGACCATGGATGCTGCAAAAACACTCGCAGGCAAGGACAACGCCATGAAAGCGAAGAAGGTCATCACTCTATCAACGGTCCCTCTCGAAGGAAACGAAAAGGCAGCAGTGGAGGAAGTCGCTGGCAATGGTGAGATTAAACTCCCGAAAAACTCAATCTGCAGAAAAAAGACACGAGGCGGTAGTACCTCAAACAATGAGAAATTGCTTGCTCTCGGTTGTATGAAAGCATTACAAGACTGGACCGGTCGTGTCAACATCGATTGGCAGCAAATGCTCAAAGGCACCAATCTCACGATGACGCAAGTCGTTGCAGCTGCACGTGTCGTTACGAAATACCTCATTCTCTGCGAGAAGGCTGGAATTATCGAAAAAAGAGTCGATAGAAAGACGGTTCTGGAACGCGTTCGAGCACTCGAAATCGAGAACACAACCATAGCCCTCAAGCACCTCCTCGAGGGCCTGGATGAGGAATTGAAGGTTCGAATAATGGATGATTTCAAACAGCGACTCCTCTTGCTTGGTGAACCCACTGTTGATGGCTCTCCGTTCTCCAGTGAAAACATCGAAGCAAAAGTCCTCTGTGCCATTCTCTTCCAAATTTCTTGTGAGGCCTTTGATGTTAATCAAGGACGTCTGGAGAGGATTGCAGATGCCGTTGGACGATGCAGAAACACCATCAAAAACCGATTGAAATCGCTCTTGAAGAAGGTCGCAGAAGGAACAATCGTCGACTATGGTGTCCTTCAGAAGCAATTTTGAAGCGATAAATGCATCAACTCATTAAGGAGAAGTTGACACCTCAGGACATGTCTAAACCGGCAGTTGTTGCTCTCTTGACCGTTCTTTTGATCTCAGCCGTTCCTACAACACACGCTGCAGAGATCAAGGAACTTGAAACAGGGATACTCTTCGGTGGACTTCACGGTATGGCAAACGAAACCATAACAGTCAACAGTTCGCTAGAAAATCTCCCAGCCATTGCAGAGGATTACACAGCGACTTGGTGCAATAATTGTGTCAAAGTTGGTGACGCTCTCGAAACTGTTGCAGAAAACATCAGCATGGAAATCTATGCTGTTCACAGGAACATCTACGAGACTCAAGACCCGTTGGGCAACGAAAATGTCGATGCACGCTTTAGAGACAGATACGACATCTATGCGCCTGAATTCAAGCCACCAGTGGCAGGCATTAACGGCAAATACGCTCTACGAGGAAGCAATCCTTCAGGCGATTCCTTAGAGTCTGACTTTGCTGAGTTGGCATCGAAACCAATGAACCTTGGAGAAGGATTTGTTTCAATGGTCTGGACGCCCAGCGGGGAGCATTCTGGAAGCGTCGTTTGGAGCGTTGATCAGTCAACCGATGCAATGTACAACGTAACGGTTTGGATGGTCGAAAAAGTTGCATACTTCCCAGATGGTACAAACAACGAAGTGTACTACCATCACATCGTTCGAGAAATCATAGATGTAGGGACTGTCACAACTTCTGGGTTGAGTTCAGGAACCGCGCAAATTACCTATGCTGAGGCTTTTGATGATGACGATCTGGAAGTTCACATCATGTTTCATGAATACATCGAGCGAGCTAACGATGTAGAGGACGAAACGCCTGAACCAACTGCAGAAGACACTCCATTCCTTTCTATGCCACTTACAATACTTGCATTGCTCGTTGTTGCCCTACGACGTCAACATCAGTAATAGTCCACCATGTTTGCATGAAGACGTGCATCAACCTCTGGCATTCGATCGGGAGGTCGCCCCACCTCAATAAAGCGTAGAACGTAATCGTCAATGTTTGCAAAACCAAACTCTTCTGTCATGGGCTCCATCAACTCTCGAAGTGCTTGCCTCGGGTCTGCAATAGGGAAATCTCTACGAACATACACATGATTCAACTGACGGTAATGAGCCCTTCTGTAACCTAGAATCTCAAGAATTCGATGCAATGCATCCTCTTCTTGGGCTGAGCGAATTGTTAACCGTAATCTACATCCTTGCATCCGAAACATGCCGCGCACACCGCCCATTTCGACTTGATGACCAATGGGTTGCAGTGACAAGGCTTCCCATGCAAGTGGCATTGTTCGATACCAGCGATAGAATTGATCGTCATGATGGCGATCTCTCTGTTCATCGTCCTCTTGCTGGAANGGAGGATTACGAATGGCAACNATGTTCTCTCGNATGTTTTCAAATTGATGGANGACCTGTTGATTGTATCGAAGTCGATCAAANTCCCTAACCTGAATCTGATCTTCATTTACCTCCCAATCCCATTCGGGATTCAAGTGACCTGGCGGATCGAANTGTCCATTCCCCGTTGGTCGCAATTTCCAGTGCTCAACAATCGCCTCATCGGACATAAATTCTAACGAGTCAAAATCAGGTGAAGTTTCATCTTGGCCCTCAAGGAACAGAAGTTGGGGGAATCGATACGATTTCTCACGAGTTTTGTAAAATGTGCTAGGGCTCATGCCTGTTTCTTTCTGCGGGAGACCTATGGGGGGTTGAGTCAATAGGTGCATCTGTAAACTGTTCATACGCTTTGATGTAGTCACATCCGAAAGAAGTGACAGCACAACAATAGCAATCGTGTCACCTATCGGGATGTCTCTGTGATGTTTTCCTGTGTGAATGCAGATCGAATGGCGGTGCGTGGTTGTCTTTCCAACAGCATGGATTTTGAATGGAGCGTTGTGTGCTCCGCGTTGAATGCGTATCTCGTAAAAATGACCAAGCATCCCGCGTACAAGCAAGCGGTCCTGATGAATCCAAGTGTCGTTAGGAAATTGTTGAAGCACACCGCGCAGGAACTGCATTGAGCGCCGAAACGGAAGGTTTGCGGTGTCCGCTTGTTCATAGGGAGCGGTCCAATTCATCTGCGCAGCAATGAGCCACCCTCCTTCTTTTGAGGCATGAGGAGACGAACCCCATGAAATCAACCCGGCCAACAGCCCTGGAAGAAAGGGTATGGATGTTCGTCGAACGTTGCCGTTTTTCGTAAGCGTTCGAAAACTCAAAACGCCTTTTGAGTTTATCATAAAAGGAAAGCTGACATTGGCATGAGCAACCAATTCAGTCAGCTGCTTCCAGCGTTGAACCCATGGTAATTTCGAATTTGGAAGCGCTGTGTTCTCACCATCTCGTACAAAACGGCGGGCGAATTTTATGCGTTGGCGTGGACGTCTTCTGGACAGGCGACCCATCAAATCCAACGACCAGTTTATCGAATCTGGGAACGAAGGGCTTCTCTTGCGCCGTTCGTTCTTTTCAATAAGAAAGGAGGTCTGAACGAAGATGTCGAAGGGCGTGGGACGTTCGCGATGCAAAAGTCCAAACAACCGACGAAAACGATGTGCATACTGTTGAGGTCGCTGGTTAATGTCAATGATTTGATACAAACCACTCAATGCCAAAAACAACTTCACCAAATCCCAGCCTTTACGTTCAATTGGATCCATGAGAAGGAGGAGATACTGTTCAGTGGGAATCCTCGCCTCGTGGACACGCCCGTCAATTGACATTCGCCCATCGACAAAGGAAAGAAGGGTCCCATCCCACATGATGAAACCTTCCTCAAGTCGTTCTTTTTCGTAGCCAGAATATCCACTACGTTTCTCTAGTTTTTCAACAAAAATACGCCCCTCATCTTCTGGAAATGGACAAATGCGGACGGGATCCTGTTCGGTATCGTTCAAACGAGCCCAATCTACATCGGGTGTATGATTCATAAAACGTTCGAGATTTTCCCAGCGTTTGCGTAACGAACGAGCTGGCCCGCCAAGTACATCCGCCATTCTTTGATGAACTTCCAAAGGAAGCGATGGCGCCCATTTGTTTTCCTCAGTTATTTCGATACATCGAGCGCAAATTGGGCAGGTTGTGTCATCGTTTTCGGTTTGGCAGATGCCACAGGCTACTCCAATCATACAAGAGTTTCACCTCGAGGTGTTAAAAAGTTTCAACCGAGTGATGCAAGTGCTTCGATGACTCCCTGAACGTCTTCATCGGTAATGTGAAGGTGCGTTACGATGCGACAATGTGTTGGAGAGATGTCAAACATATCGATTCCTGCCTTTGCCATTTTTTGTGACACCTCGCTGGCAGTATAATCGTTGGCAGAGAAATATACCATATTGGTCTGAACAGCATCAACATCGACAGAAACGTGATCCATTTCATCAATAGCCCTCGCAATGGTTTTTGCTCGAGCATGATCTTTTTCCATTCGCTCGATGTTGTTTTCAATCGCATAGATTCCTGCAGCGGCCAAGATTCCTGATTGACGCATTCCTCCGCCAAACATCTTTCGCCAACGATGAGCTTGTTCGATAAATTCATTCGACCCAACAAGAACCGACCCGACTGGCGCCCCCAATCCTTTCGATAGACAAATGGATACAGAATCGTAATCGCGAGTCATGCGAGAAAGAGGGGTATTGGTGGCAACCGTGGCGTTGAAGATACGAGCACCATCGATATGGGTCGAACAATTCTTACTTTTGGAAACCTCAGCAATCGCATCGAGTACATCTTGTTGATAGCACGTACCGCCGCCCCGATTTGCCGTATTTTCTACGCAAACAAGGCTTCCATCTGGGTAATGTGATTGTGAACCCTTCTGTTTCCGAATAGACTTCTCGACAAGCTCTGGGGAAAGAAGTCCGTTCTGACCCTCTGGAAGGGCGATACTTGATCCGCATAAGGCGGCATAACCTCCTCCTTCATAGAGGTAAATGTGACTGTAACGCTCCGTAATAATCTCATCTCCTGGCGTCGTGTGTGTCTTTAGCGCAACCGCATTTGACATGGTTCCTGAAGGGACAAATAATCCAGCATCCTTACCACATAATTCGGAAATCATGGATTCCAAGCGTTGGACGGTTGGATCATCACCAAGAACATCATCTCCTACCACGGCCTTGGACATAGCCTGCCTCATCTCCATGGTTGGTTGGGTGACAGTATCCGATCTCAGGTCGATTCGTTTCGAGTCGATGTCTCGCATGTACAGACCAAACCGTTGCCCATGTTCAATGAATCGATTTACAGTAATTTCAATTGCCCTGTAATGGTGTCGAGTTTGCCCTCCTCATCTGGACCCAGAACAAGAACAGTTAGGGAACCTGCCGGTATTTGAGTGTGGCCAGCATCATGGATTGTTGTGGTCAGGACACCGTCTTGTTTCGCTTGTTGTTCTATGCGTTTCAAGGCGTTTGCTTTATCGGCTTTGACGCAGATTTTTTTCTGTCCAGTCGAGAGCCATGCATCAAGGAGTTCTGGGCGAACTTCTCCTGATTTGAGTGTCGCTTTTACGGCGCCATGACCAACCTGAGCTGCTATCTTTCCTTTGCCCATCTTCAATTCTTGATTAATAACAAAGACCATTTTTACGGATTGATCTCTATGGATAAAACGTTCAAACTTTGGAGCTGTAATTCGATGCAAGAAACTCTTGATCCCCATCTAATCACCTCATTCATACGCTCTCAGATTCTTGAACAATGCATCCATTGTATGACGAGGCCCTGGGCCGACACCGAGTACCGTCACCGTCCCAGGAGGTATTTCTGTCAGTCCAGCATCTTTGATGACCGCAAATGGTAATGACGCTTCTTCAACCAATCCAACAAAATGTGAAAGTTCATCCGCATTCTCAACCGCAAGGCAGACCTTGCGTGATGCCGATTCCCGCCAACGCTGAACCATGCGTGAGTGCGTCTGCTTCGCTTTTCTCAACGATTCCACTGCAGCATGAGCGCATTGAACGGCTAATTTACCGGGCGAAAGGTCAAGGTCGGTACGACAAAGAAATGCCATCGTGGGGGGTTCAGAGAGTACTGACATGTTCACTCTCCTGTTGGACGAGCTGGTGATGAGGTCCGTTCATCAACAACAGGCGTTCAAACGAGTGCCCAAACCACATAGCGAAAAATAGGTTCCCCAAGAAATGAAGAACATCAAACAACAATCCATTCACGAGGTAAAGACCAAACTCGATTGCAGACATTCCCGAATCGATTATTGAAAGTGACACAAGAATGCTGAAGACCGGAACGCTCCACAAGGATGCGAACGCTAAATTGGTCATCAGGAGGCGCCCTTTTTCATCGTGAACCTTGACAACAGATGCCAATGCTGCAACCGAGCCCCAGCCGAGGATTTGGAACACGCTCCACCAACCATGTCCGAGTACTGAATTGCTCGCAAGAGTGACGAGAATTGCGAACGCAAAGCCTCGTTGAATACCGAATTTCGATCCAACCATTACAGCAAGAATTGTCACAGGCATCACGTTTGGGATGAAACCCATTGCGATACGTGATACTGCAGCAATTGCAACCAAGAGGGTTAACGGCCATAGCCACTTCTCTTCAGTGCGATGAGGTTTTACCAGCAACCATATTGCAAAACAGAAGAAAGAAGCATTGAGAACAAGCATCACAGCCGGGGAAACAGTAGGACCATGGGTACCTATTGCGCCAAGCATGCTCAGCCGAGCGACTGCGCAGCCTTGAGTGTTACCGCTCAGGCAGGTCGCCATTCGACAATTGATGCATCACCAAGTTTGGCATCAGCCATGCCAACTGGGCTGCGTTGTCCATCAAGCATGAATTCCCAACCATCGCCTGCAAAACCGTTGAATGAAACCAAATATGGACCAAGGTATTGTTGTTCAATTTGAGGCTCTATATCGAGTTCTTGACATGCAATAACGGTTAGATCGTAGACGTTTTTCTGAGGTTCTAGCCCTCCAATTGCATAGGTTATGCCATCGATTTCAAACACCACCACCTGTGTTTCTTGCCACCCGTCAGGCCAAGATTCGTCCCATTCTACATCATAACGTGGACTTGTTTGTTCTGCAACCTTGACCGACAAATCTGGAACAACAACGATAGCCACCACTAGAAGGAATGCCGACCCGAATTTGCTCGCCGTTGACCAATCTTTGCGAGCCAGAAATACGATTGTGAACACGAACATCAACAGAATCGTGGCCCTAAGAAAAACCTCGAATGTGCCGCTCTCAGACTGCGTTGTATTCTCGGAAACAAATCCTAGGTTGGTAACTTGAAGCGTTCCTGCGTCGTTTCCGATGGCGACAATACCTGATGAAAAACCGGGAGCAGCAGTACCATACGTATCGAAAGACGTGTGCTCCATACGCATCAAGGCAGTTTGATTGAACACCCCCCATCCTCCTTCAGGGGTGTTTGATGGGGCCCATACCTCCAAGCCAGATTCGACAACTCGCAAAGACAATTCACCGTTTGAATGGAAGGGTTCTGTGGATTCAATTGCACAGGTATTCTCGCCGCACAGAATCGAAATCCACTCATCGCTCGTAGCTGCATAAATTCGGTTCTCATGCATCAAAGGCATGGCTGGAGAGTGGCCCATCTTTCCTAGAATCGATCCATTGAGGTACATGCTGGATCCCTCATCTGTTTGCAAATGTACGAACAAACCGTGGCGCGTCTCAAGAGGTGCATGTCTTATTTTCCCTTCACCAAGCATTGTAGAAGATAAATTTCCATTTCGGGTAACTGTGTGGAGGTTTCCTGCTTCATCACCAAAGATATACCCCTCTTCTGTGACGGTGACGCCATTTCGCCAACCAATGCTTTCCGTTTCGACCCGAAGGAGTTCGATTCCGTTAGCGAGACAGAAAGTTGAGAGCCCTGTGCGAGTTGGCACAACGACTCGATCGGTTTCAAGGGCCATTTGACCTGTTATCCCTCGAAAATTATCCCCGGTTTGATTCTCCCAAACGATTGACCCGTTTTTTGGTGAGTGCGCAGTAATTTTACCATCGACCCACCCGACGATTAGAAGGTCCTCCCAAACCCCGCACGAACCTTGCCCTGAATCGACGTAAAGCAGAGGGGTCATGTCGTTTTGTCGCGCCGTTTGTGAAGCAAAACTCCACACCTTTTCGCCAGTGAAGACATCAAAGGCAGCGACAACGGGTTGCTCGTTCCCTGTCCATAGCCCAGATGTTCGAGCATAAACCGTGTCATCGACAATGAGTGGTTTTGTTGTGATGTAACCGGCTTCAAATTCATGCGTCCATGATGTTTCCGCTGATGCTTCGACAATCGGCAGAATCAACAAAAGCAGAAGAAGAATTCCAATAATTCTCATCACGAATGCCTCTGAATCATCGCTCTGAGAACCGTACTAACTTCCTTCCCATCAACTCCAGGACAAGCCCCCATGACAACTCCCATCAAAGGGCCCATCGCTCCCATGCCTCGCTCCTTAACAAAATCAATTCGCTCGAGAACGATGTTTTCAACAATGGATTCAAGGTCGGCAACGTCAGCCGGCACGAGATCGTGCTCCTCTGCATAGCGTACTACTTCCTGTGTTGTAACCTGATTCTGTTTACCAAAATGTTCCGCAGCTTGTTCAATACCCTCACGGGTAATGGCACCTTGTTCACGAACAGAGAGAATGCAAGACAGTACCTCTGGGTGAACGCCCTCATGTTCGAGGATTAATGTTGCCCAAGCCTTGCTTTTCGTCGCATGGTGGTCGAAGAATACATCATCCAATTCACGAGAAAGAAGTTGTTTGCACTGATCCTCCGAAAGTTCGGTTTTACTGAGTCGATTCATACGCTCATCATGCCGCATTGGGAGATTTTCTCGAATCTGCTGCCATGTCTCTTTTCCAATTTGAATAGTGGGAACATCTGTTTCCGGATACATTCGAGCACCTCCCGGTAAGGGCCGCATTGGTGTCGTTGTTCCATCCTCAGGCGCGCCCTTTTTGACCACGACGTTGCGCACTTCTTGGGGAAGGCGATGAAATGCCCTACGAGCACGAAGACCAACAGATTCCAATGCTAATCGTGCTTGCCAATCGGGAGCCAAGCAAAGTACGAATGCATCCGAAGGAGTAAGATTAAGTTCTTCGCGCACCGATTCTACGTGTTCTTTTTCGATTCCATAGGCAGGGAGTTCATCGGAATGGAAAACTCCCCGGACGCCAGCAAGTTTTGCAGCACCAGCCAGTTCGCGTCCAAGTCGAGGTAACTGAGCATTTTCTATGTCGAAGGTTTTCGAGCCAATCTTGTTTGCAAAACCAGGAAGGGAAATTGCAAGCATTGTAAAGCCCTTTTCAAAGCCCTGCTTGATCATCTTACTGTTGCATGATACAAATGCAGGGCTGACATCGGTGAACTGTATTGGAATGTGATCGGCGACAAGGTTAGCAACTTCAGCCTCAACCACCAAATCATCCATCTCACGATTCGGAGGGAGGGGGGTAAGACTCAAATCTGAGCGCAACTCATTTGCAAGCCTATACATGTGAACCTGACGAACCATTTCCAACTGTACAATGCGTGGGATCCAACCAAGATCCTGACAACCCTTGATCTCTACACGATCTCCGCATGCAACACTTACATTCAAATCCTGACGGATTGAACCTAAACCTCTTCGAACTTGACGAGTCTCTCGCAAGACGAGACCCAGTGCCATTGCTGTTTCTTTTGCATGTTCTGGCGACTGTACGTCGGGAGAGGTTGCTATCTCAATCAAAGGTACTCCGAGTCGGTCAAGATTGTAAATCACCTGTTCACCGTGCTCTGTTGAGATACTGTCAAGTTTTCGTGCGCTGTCCTCTTCCAAACATAAGACATCGATTCCAACATCGCCAGTTTTCGTCTTCAGGACTCCATCAGTGGAAATCAATGAGGTGCGCTGAAAACCACTCGTATTGGAGCCGTCAACAACGGTTTTTCGCATGGTTTGAACCGCTCCAACGGGTTTTGCTTCAAGCATCGCCGATACCGTCAATGCAACATTTAACGCCTCGGTGTCATGCGACAACGGAGGACTTTCATCCAATTCTATCAAACCCGAATTCGGAGATTGAATGTAAACAAAAGAACGATTTCTCTGCTTTTCAAAACGTGCAGCGACATCGACCTTACCCCCTTCACCACTCGCCAATCGGAGTTTGCGTGCATAGCGAGGCCAGGTTGCTGGAACGGTTTCAATCGTAACATCATAAAGAGCAGAGGGTTGACGCGAGTGTAGTTTTCCTGTTGCAAGTTGCTGATGAACTTCAATGCCACACATGAAACCTAATTGATGCGTGTCAAAGGTGGATGCATCCGTTACATCACCTTCTGGTTCCTGACGAACAACATCTGCCATACCACCTCCAAGCATCACCACTTCATGAGGTGATTGCTTCACATCTATACAATTTGCAACGTATCATAGCCTGTTGGCCGCATAAGGCGTCCGTTTTGATTGAGTTTTTCGATGACTTCTTCCGCCTTTTCACGCGAAATGTCGAGACGTTCGGCTTCATTGAGAACATCAACCAGTTGAGCTACGCCGTCACCGTTTGCACTCAGACGGCCAACAATGTCGAGAATGGAGCGTTCAGCGTGCCGGGCCTTTCCTTTCTGATTTGCGGCGATTGCAGTCTCGTCAAAATTCTCGCCCATGAGATCGTATCGCCATGTTTTGGTAAGACGTATTGCTCTGTTTGCATCTTCAACGGTCGCCTCTTCAGATAAGCGAATGCGCGCACTCGCTTCTGCCAACCGAGCAAGTGCTTCCAAAGAACGTGCAGTAATCGCTACCGAGTCCTGGAATTCACCGGACTGTTTTCTTGTCGAAACGTAATAATCAATGATAAGTTTCCTCGCTGCGTCATCCAAATTCGGGTGAACGGTACGCTTGGCGTAAGCAACATACTTGCGAATGAAGTCCCTGTGAAGAAGACCGTTGGTTTGAGTGGATTTCGTTGATACTGAACTTAATTTTCGTGGGTCGGGCCGAGAACCTTCGTTAACCAGAAGTTCACTCGTTCCAGACAATCGGTTGTTGACAATGTGCCCTGCAATCTTAGCATCCTTATCCTCCGATGGTTCATCCGTAAGCAACCAAATAACGTCAAAACGAGAGATGAGCGGTGGGTCGAGGTTGATTTGGCCCGTGAATGGGACCTCTGAGACGGGTTGAAATCGCCCCGCCTTTGGATTTGCAGCGGCCAACACAGCACATCGTGTTCGAAGGCTTGCATTGATGCCAGCTTTTGAAATCGATATCGTCTGCTGTTCCATTGCTTCGTGCATGCTAGAGCGATCGCCTTGATTCATTTTATCGAATTCGTCAATTGCAGCGAGACCCTGATCAGCAAGCACAAGCGCACCTGCTTCCAATGTCCATCGCCCATCAGCGCTCGCATCTTGAACTGCAGCAGCGGTCAATCCTGCTGCAGATGCTGACATACCGGAGGTGAACCTCCCCCGAGGTGAAATGTTTCCCATGTAAGCAAGAAGTTGGGATTTTGCAACACCCGGATCCCCCATCAGAAGTATGTGTATATCTCCTCGATTTCTTGTTCCATCGGGATTGAGTCGGGCTACGCCTCCAAAGAGTTGGAGCATAAGCGTTTCTTTGATTTTATCCATACCAAAAATGGATGGGGCAATCGATTCTGAGATGTGTTTGTATACGTCTTCGGACGCTGCGTAACTTTTGATTTCTGCTTCTTCTTCATCGGTAACAACGATTTCTTCTAAAGCAAGATTTTGTCGTTCCAAAGACTGCACTCTCATGAAAATATCAAACACGGGCGTATCTTTTCCAAATTTACGCTGAGAGCGGATAAACAGAACACCGTTGGCTTTTACCCGATCACCCGGATTGACTTTTCCCGTCAAATCGTGCTCTGCTATGCACGATATTCGTTCTGGTTGAACTCCGCCGCGGACCTGTTCTGGTAATTCTTGAAGTTCGATGAATTGTGTGTTGGTCAAGATCGAACGCTCTTGAAGGAGATGGAAGCGTGTTTGACGGTTGGTCAGACCACATCCACCATCGATTTGTGAACATTCCATGGGATTGATCAATTCCTGTTCATTTGGTTGCTGGATGGTGGTCAAATGTTCGCAGGCAGTACACTTGAACACCGCGGTGTACATTCGGGGACGCACCCCCGAAATTTTCGTGACCACAGCATCGATCGAGATCATTAGTCCGATATCATCCGAACGAAGTTGAGAAACCGTACGGACCTGATCGCTAGGTAAGTGAATGATTCTTACATATGGATTGATTGTTCCGTATCCTACGTCAGCAAGCAACTCGCGCAAAGCACGATTCGATGCTTCATCGTGTAAATCAGGCTGTTCGAGAATGCTTTGGGAAAACGTCGGATCGAATCCTTCAATCGTTCGGTAAGAAACCTCAAGGCTTTGAACATCCGGCCACAATTGAGCAATGTTGTGCACATCTTCGGTAAAATGTGCATGGAGAAGTGTCGACCATCGCGCAGTTAAATCAAAATCTTGAATCATACGTGTACCACACCAAGGAATACGATATGGATGGCCACCGTTCTTAATGGTTCCATTGCAAACTCTGCGCCCCCTCATTTCCACTGGAAAATAAAGCGTATTCATGCATTCGTTTGTGCCGCATTTCACCGAAAGTGGAAAAATGCCAGCCTCAATAAGTTCATATCGGGCTGTTGCAAGGATTTACCATGATTATCTTCGCACATGGCATGGAAGGCACCCCTAATGGAAGCAAGATTCGTTCTTTGCGTGAGGCAGGATTTGAGGTTCTCGCACCAGATTTTCAAGGAATGGCTCTCGATGAACGCGTCGATCTCTTGCAGCGCGTTTGTGAGGAACATCGCACTGCGTCTGCAGTGCTCGCAGGGTCAAGTTATGGGGGCCTAGCTGCATCAATTGTTGCCATGCGGATGCCTGATGCGTTT
Source organism: Methanobacteriota archaeon (assembly GCA_002726845.1). Taxonomy (GTDB): domain Archaea; phylum Thermoplasmatota; class Poseidoniia; order Poseidoniales; family Poseidoniaceae; genus MGIIa-L2. Next base: position 34,957 of record PBSP01000031.1, read on the forward strand.
CGTGGGCTTCTTCTGTGCGCTCCGGCACTTCACCTTGACGAGCCTCCAATCGATGCCCAAACGGTTCTTATCGCTCCGAAGGGAATGAAAACTGCAATTATTCACGGAATTGATGATGACATCGTTCCTATCTCTTGCAGCATTGAATATGCTGAGCGTTCAGGAGAAGACATCGTAGCGTTTCATCAAGTGGATGATGGACATCGCCTAGCTGACTCTCACGAAGAGATCATTAGCGCTGCTCGATTGTTGACTGGCGAGACGATTGATTCATGAATGGTCTTGCTTTGGAAAATACATGAGCGACCCCATGGATTACGCCTCAAGCGGCGTTGACATCGATCTCGAGGGCGCTGCCGTCGCTTCACTCATCGGTTCTCTTCAGCGGTCATCGCGCAAGAAAGGAACCCCCGGTGCCCCAGTGGACTTACCCGGTGGCTTTGGTGGATTGATTGAATTCGGAGATCACCTTCTCGCCCTAGCAACCGATGGAGTTGGGAGCAAACTCCAGATTGCAACGGCTGTGAAAAATTGGGACTGTGTTGGAATCGATTGCATGGCAATGAACGTAAACGATTTGCTGTGTGTGGGCGCAGAACCAATCGCATTTGTGGATTACATTGCTGTTCCCAAGCCAGATCCTGAGGTCCATGCAGCCGTTGGTGCATCGTTAGCAAAAGCCTGCGAGCTCGCTAACGTTACGCTCGCGGGCGGAGAGACTGCATCGTTACCTGGAATCGTCACAGAGCTTGACCTCTCAGGTACAGCCTTGGGTTACCTCACAAAAGGATCTGCCATTACTGGTGAGCGTTTGCAATCGGGAGACGTCTTAATTGGACTCCCATCATCTGGCATACACTCCAACGGCTTCTCATTGGTTCGAAACATCATCAATCGCATGGGAATCTCCTACACCGATCCTTGCCCATTTGATGCGGGCTTTGCTGGACGTGAATTGCCTGAAGAACCCACAATTAGCGATGTATTGCTGATTCCAACCAAAATCTATTGTGAACCCGTTGTCGAGTTACTAAACCATCTCAAAACGACGCAAAACTCGGTACATGCCGTTCACGGTATCGCTCACATCACTGGAGGGGGGCTCTCAAACCTCCTGCGCTTGCACGACCATCTTGGGTGGCACATCGATGCGCCGATGCCTGTACCTCCTGAATTTATCTGGTTGCAGAACGCAGGAAATGTTACCGATTTGGAAATGCATCGCACGTTTAACATGGGCTTAGGCATGGTTCTTGCTGTCGAACAAAACCAAGCGGTTCCAATTCTATCGTACATCAAACAATTTGAGCCTGAGGCAACCATCATCGGAACCGTCCATGACAAGGGCCGTAAAGTCACCCACAGCAATCCTGATGTTTTCTACGAACATTATTGAAGCGGTGCGGTCAAGAAGAAGTGGCATCTCGCGAGAGCATGGACGAGGCATTTACCGGCCAACAGATTCCAGACAATTGGCCTGGTTCATTATGGTTGGAAGGGCGCACAATCGTTCATCTCAAAGATGGTCAAGAACGGCCAACACACATGCCAAGAGGACCTGCAACAAAAACAGGAACAGGTTTCATGAACCCTGCAATGGCTCCAGCAAGAACACGTTCTGTTCTGTTGCTCCAAGATGCTCTCGAACACGGATGGCTCGGTGAAGATCGACCAATACGGGCTTTAGATGCCTTGTGCGCAACAGGAATTCGTGTTCGCAGATGGCGTAATGAAATTAAGAATGAACTGCAAAATCGATTGCATATCACTGCAAACGACCTGGACGCGAGAGCACTGGATTGGGCAATAGCCTCAACCAATTCGGACAATGATGTTGTTGCAATCGACCCAATCGATGATGAGCAAATCCAGCCAAATTTCATTGAACGAAACGGAATCAAGTTCCAAAACAGCGATGCAAGATTGGCCATGGTCCAGGGTTCGTTTCAGTGGATTGATGTTGACCCATTTGGTTCTCCTATCGCATTTCTCGACAATGCGCTACAAGCGCTAGGTAGAGTTGGAGTTCTTGAGGTAACTGCCACCGATACGGCTGCATTAACCGGCTCTGCTGCAACATCGGGGATGCGCCGGTACGGTCACAAAGGTATTGTTGATTTGTACGCTCACGACGACGCTGTTCGTGTTTTGCTGGGAACTATTGCGCAACGAGCGGCGCAACTTGATCGGTCCATTGAGCCGATTCTTGCTTTGTTTGACGGCCATCACGTCCGTGTAACTGTTCGTGTATTGAAGAGCAAACAAGGTGCAGATCGTAATCGTGAACAAATAGGTTGGAGGGTTCGTACAGAAGGGAAACCGTATATTTTCACCCCACACCCCTCGAGTGAGGAAATGCCGCGTTCAAGCGGACCAATGTGGACTGGCCCACTTTGGAATGAAGAGATTTGTTCCCGTCTCACGGAAGAGAAAGCCGTTGAAACCTGCCTTGCTTCATCCAGCGACATCGAATACGGTCTTCGGCACGGTCTTGATTGGAGCGATGACGATCAGCTCTATGCTGAACGAGAGATCCGGAGATCGGTTCGTCACATTGCTCAAGCAGCACCCGTGTTGTCAACGAAGCATTTGTTGCTCCCATTTGACATGCTTCCGGGCCTAGCGGGTGTCGGATCTTTACCGAAGATTGATCAACTTGTCAATGCGCTTAACGATGCGGGATACGCATCTGCACGAGTCCCCGATCTGAGGCCGTTTGTAGCGACTCATGCGCCTTTTGATACGGTAATAAAAACGATACAAACGTTGGAATCATCCAAATGACGGGTCATTGATGACGTCATCGTCATCGTTCGGAGAAGGCAGCAATGGAGTTGCGCTTTCAATAATCTCTTGAACGGATTGTTCAATGCTCCGAGCATTCTCAAGCATTTTGGAGAGGGGAATCTCTTTGCCCGTCATTTCCGTTATAGCCTCGATGGCAACTGCTGCTGCACGCACGTCCGGATACATCGGGCTTGCCTCTGAGAGCAAGGCAGTAATGTCCAGATTGAGACGATCTCCTTCGCTGAGCAGAAATCCAGTGATTCCAGATACGATTCCTCGCTGAATTGTCTGCAGGTTTAGTGAGTTGAGGCGTTCCCGTGCCGTCGAATTTGCTCCGACGGCGAACAACCCTTCTCCTTGAATTTGCTTCTCGGGTTTGAGAATGCCATCAATGATGATGAGTTGATCGAAACCACCTGCTCTGAACCACTCCAAAACCGTTGAACCAAAGGCAATATCTTGTTCTTTCTCAAATTGTATCTCAGCTGTAAAGACACCGATTCCGTCCCCTTGATAAACTCGAACGGGATGGCGAGGAACCTCATTTTGAATCAACGCAACGGCAGGAAAGTTCTCATCCATGACCGTTCCTAATTGTGTAAGGTTGAGCGATTCGATAATGTGCGATGTTGCGATTACTCCAATCATTCCTGCCGTTGTAAATCCGCAGATTGCAACGCCTCCCGTCGTTGGATCAACGCCCGATCGCAGGACGAGATCGTATGTTCCGAATTGTTGCTTCATGTTCAGGCTCCACTCCACCGGTCAACTCGTGTTTGAAAAATTTCTCGGACCTACTCATTGTATTCAGACCAATCTTCTGCACCCGCTTCTCGATACCACCACGTGCCAAGTTCGTCTTCATACCACTCAGTGCCGTACTCATCGACAGTAATGCCATCGTCTTCTTGTTCCTCTTCGATTGATTCCTCTTCAGCGTCTTGAACGCTTGTTTCGACAACGTCTCCTTCTGAATCGTCTACCTCAGAAATCAGTGCATCCCCCGGTCGTTCAATCATCTCAGGTTCCTCGGATATTGTCTTGTCTTCAAAGGCGTCAAGGGGCTTCCCCTCTGGCAGGTCAAGGACCTCTTGTTCTACATTATCGGGTTCTTCATCGTAAAACGCCTCATCTTCGAAAGCTGCTGAAGCCCGACGATTCAAAATGACATATCCAACAATCGCGAGGAGTACAACAACTGCTCCAATACCCGTGTACAGAGTTGTGTTCGACGAGCTCTTTTCTTCTGGTTCTGCAACGGGCTCCTCAACGTGGAGCGATGCGGTCCATGTTATGACAGTGTTATCGAGCACCGGCTCTCCTGCTATGTCATAGTCAGGAGAGCTTGTGAGGATTTGAATCGCAATTTCTTTTTCAACGTCAACATCCTT
>PBSP01000032.1 GCA_002726845.1 Methanobacteriota archaeon
CGCCCGGTTTTCCCTGACATACTGAAAACCTGAAACATCTGAATTAAAAAATAAGCCCCGACTAAGAAGTGTATACTCTAAGGGTGTCGTATGATTCGCATACATGGACCTATCCAAATACCCACTACTCAGGTTTCCCAAATCAAAGGGCTCGCAGTGGGTCTTGTCAGACGCTACCCATTCGATGGATGGGTGTCGCAAGGTGGACCCATGCGATTATTGTCCGTCGTTATCAACAAATGCAATCATAAATCCCGCACAAAATAGTGTCGAACACAATAAATCGAATTGAAGATTCAGATCGTTTGAAGTGCGACTAACCTCAGGAACTCCATCGCTACAGCGTACATGAGTGTCAATACGGCAGAGATTTCCGCCCATTTTTTTAATGATTTTTCACCAATAAGAATTGAATAGGAAATTATTGTCAAGGAAACCAAGACTGGGAGAAAGGAAAAGAAAGTGAATACTCCGTCACTAACGACATTACAACCACTACCGAAATCAAAACTACAGAAATCCAAAAAATCTGGAATCATAAATGTTACAGGTATTGATAAAATGGGAACACCAAGCCCAATCAACAGATGTTTGTTTTTGGTTTCGAGTTCCTTCCCAAGGAAAAGCCATTCAACAAGTAATTTCAATGCATACACTACCACTAAAATTACGGGGAGACAAATAGCACCCGATGCGAATACGACAAAGAACTCTTCAACCACTGAGATGATATTATTCAGTAGATTAATCATTTTTGGGTATTATCAGCGGGTCTATCCAAATATCCACTGAAACGGATATTGAATTTCAAAGGGCTTTCAGTGCGTAGTTCGATAGGCTACCGTTGTACATGTATACGGAGACATGCGTCTTCATTTCAAAAATAAAGCCTGCAACTGGAACAATTATCGTAATTTTTCAAGACTGAGTTTGAAGGATTCTAAATTCTTCTTCCGGGATTCTTTTCTGTCTACAATTGGATTTGGATAGTCTTTGCCGATCAGACATCCTGCCGATTCTTGGATCTGCAATGGAGCTAAATGTGGCTCAAATATGTATTTTGAAGGGAATTCAGAAAGTTCTGGGACCCAGTGCCGAATAAATTCAGCATCCTTTGTCTCAACGTTCAAACTCGATTTCGAATCAGGACAAGGATTGTAAATTCTGTAATAGGGCATCGAGAAGGGGGCAACTCCTGCTAACCATAGCCAATTTCCGTTGTTCAGTGCCCAATCACTGTCAATCAATTTACGTTCAAAAATATCCCTGCCATGTGTCCAATTTTGCCACAACTGCCCACGGGTTAGAAAGCATGAAACGGCGTGTCTTCCGAGGTGGTGCATCCAACCTGTAGTGTTTAATTGACGCATCATGGCATCGACTAGGGGGAATCCAGTTTGGCCTGAGTCCCAAGACTCAAGAAGTGCATGATCCAATTCTCCCCATTCAATTTCTTTACACTGAGAATTGCCAGAGTCTTGGTCCCAATTCTCAACAGATCCTGAGAGAAGGTAAAACATTTCTCGGAACAGAATTTGCCCATGAATTGAAACAGGAGGCACAGTATGTTCACTTGATTGTTGTATTTCTGAGCAAGAATTCCACAATCGCCGAATTGATAGACAGCCCGTACTGATGTAGGGCGACAATCCAGTGGTGGATGGCTCCATCGGATTGCCTTGAACATTTGTTGAAATTGACTTCGGCTTGTTAAACCTACGAACATAGTCATGCTGGGATGTTACCTTCTTTTCCAATCTTGTAATTGCTTCATTTTCTCCGCCACGGAAGTATCCAGGTTCACTTAGCAAAGGCCGGATTTCGTTAAGCGAAATCAGGTGCTCTGATTTCACAGATAGGCCCTGCTTACTCTCACTTGGTGAGAAGTCTGGATCGTTTGTTTTGAACACAATATTATCGAAATCTCCGAATTTCGTTCTGAACAATCGGACCATATCCTTCATTGATTTAGGTGGTCTGTATCCTGGAGAATTTACGACTGCTCCAATATCGAGAATTGTTTGACATGAGGGAAAGGATTTGGCAGACCAGTTTTGGTCAACGTTGATCAATTCTCTTTCGATTAATTCGGATTGTTTTCTCTCTCGAGGTGCTGTAGAAAACTCCTCCAGTAAGGTTACCTCGAACGGTTGTAGTTGTTCTCGAATTGATTGTAGAACTTCTAAGCAATTTCCTGAAAAAATATGCAAGTCGAGATCTAATTTATGTTTCAAATTCTGTTGGAGATCCTCAACACAATCAAATTGAAACCGTAATCGATGCTCCCCCATAGAAAAGGTACTTCCTTGATGAATTTCCTCATCAAAAATGTATATTGGAAGAACAAAATCGACACTTTCAGATTCACAAGCCCAAGACAGGACGGGATTGTCATGGATGCGCAACGAGTTACGGAACCAGACAATAGCCACTTGCATGCTGAGAAATTTCTGAGATGAGGCTTAAACATCTGTCTATTTGCATAAAAGCGCTTTCTGTCCTATATGGTGACAACTCAGCGTCAATGTAGGCGCGGACAACTCTTGTTCCTTATTCTCAATAAGGGCGGAGTATTCTGGTTCATTCGACAATTAACTTAACAAACGAAGTACGCTGTGTCTCCATCATGGTCGTTGATGGTTTGCTTGCAGTTGGCGGCATCCTCAGCTTCGCTCTTGGTATTTCAGGACTCATTCTTATCCGAAACCAGAAACTCGAGGTTATCTGGAACAAGCGCTTTGCTGCACAACTGCTTTGCTGGATGTTCATCTGCAAAGGTGTGGCGAACAGCCTCTATTCGATTGGTTACGATACTGAATATATGCTTGTGGTGGTGTACGGAGGCCATTTTAGCAACGCAGTCTTCAGCGGGCTCCTTCTTCTAATTTCTCTCATATTTCCCGTACCTATCCTTCGCACTCGAAGGCAATTCAAAATCGGTATTGGGGCAGTCTTTGTTTACGTTGTGATTTCGGTTGGAGCGGTCGTGTTTCTTGACATTGCTTCCTCCCTCGCTAGCTTCCCAGGGTTGTACCTTGTCCCTGGCTTCATTTGGACTTTGGTTTACCTGAAATTCAGGTTCATGAAGGGTCAGGAAAACAATGAGGAAATTCAAGGCGTTGCTGATGTGGCGATTTTGATGATCATCCTGATGGTTGGTCACATCCTATTTCGTTGGGTTGGTATGTTTACTCGAGCGAATTACTTCTATTTCATGGATCTCTATGGAGGAAATATCCTTAACGATTACCTGTGGTCCATGAGTCTTGCAGCAGCCGTAATATTCGGATTGGTGATTTTCTGCGGTGAAGTTTACCAAGCGACGCAGGGCCGCCTCAGGAGCACGTCGTACATGATTTTTGCATACATGTTAATCGGTGTATTGAGCCATATCGTGTTCGGCAATACAGTACTAACAGGTAGTGATGGAGGGCCACTCTCTGGAACCGAAGTAGGAGGGCTTTCAAGGCTGCAAAATATTTGGACGGAAATCACCGCCACCCTACATTTTACCATGATGCGCCCACTCCTAGGGTTGTTCATTTTGTTCCGATACGGGCTGATCCGTATTTCTGAAGACAACGAGCAGGTTGGCAAAACAACTTCGATTGTGCTTATTGTTGTCGCCACCTCTGCCCTGCTTGAACTCGTGCAGTCCCTCATACCCCTAACTGAAATGCTCTCAGCGGGCATTCTCGGGATTGCTATTGCTATCGGTATCGGTTGGGAGGAGCGGTCCTTCCAAACTCTGATTTCCGACCCTTTGCGCTTCCCCATTCGAACGAAAGGGTCCTACTTTCCAGAACTTGAGTTCGATAAAACCGAGTATTACAGACTCGACAAAGCACTGATGGTAGTGATACCATTCCTACTCTTTGTAGCCCTCTTGCTTCATTGGACCCAAGTGAATCCGTTCTAATGGTGATGTACGATGAGTGAAGATACAAGTATAAGTTTCCTAGCCAAAGAAGACGATGCAGGCAAGGCCTTTGCCCTTCTGACTGTCTTGGTGCTCGCTGGATTGACGTTTCATGGATACAGTTTCTTTGTTATCAAAGAAGACGATATCTTGAACAAGTACACAGATCCTGTATTCTCGGTGTCGTTTCAGCAATCAAACCTGCAGGGTTCAGATTCTATGCTTATCGCTGATCAAGAAACCGAGTCCTTTCAACTTTCAAGAGACATCATTGGCGCAGACGAGTCCCTTATGATGGCGAAAATTAGTATATCGGTCTCCTATGAGGAAACCTCCGGACAGATCGCAGATCCTTGCGATGAAGTGCTCGCGCAGATCCCACCCAATGGAATGATTGCAGACTGGCAACACCCCGATAACATCCTCTCGGATTCCAATGATGATTGTGAAACNATGGGCCTTGTCGTCTTCGTGTATCCTAATTATGACGGCGAAGCAACGCAGGAAGAGGGTGAAAGTGCAGAGCATTGGGAACGCATGTGGACAAACGCGAGCTATGGAAGTGGAGTGCTTGAACTTCAGGTTTCGGTAGAGACCAACACGGCTCCCGGTTCGGTTTTGCCAGGCAGTGACGATGACGATGAAGAAATAAATGTCCAATGGACGGTCGAGCTCTTTCAAGTGGACGTTCAAACCGAGTGACTTCATGTCACAACGGTTGTGAGAACACATTCAACAAAGCAAACCATAGAAGCGGGGGAACTTACCTCAAACAGAATCCTCGTCACGATCTGAATCGAGAGCATCGAATTTTGCCTTCATAGTGGGGTTTCCTCGTGTTAACTTTTTGATTGAAAGGTCCTGTGTCTTGTCATTTGCAAGCCGAAGTTGCCGACCAGATGTCGTTAGACTGGCTTTGATTTTTTCGAGCTTCTTGATCGTGGCATCAATGTCTTTAATCGCGGTTTCATAGTATTCTCGAGCCGTCGAAACATTTTTTCCAAAAGCGTCTTGGAAATCAAGGAGTTTGTCCTCAAAAGTTTCGTAATCAATGTTCTGACTTCGAATAACTGCGAGTTCATTCCTCATTTCTAAGGACTTCCGAGCCTCGTTTCGGATGAGGGATAAAATCAGCATGAATTCTTGCGGTCGTACGACATACATCTTCTCATACTTGTGTGACATATCAACAGGGCCAGCGTTGTACAATTCGTTTTCAGGTTCCAGCATTGAAACAAGAACCGCATATTCACAATTTTTCTTTTTCCTGTCTTTGTCCAGTTTTGCAAGATGAGATTCGTTGGTTTGACCTTTGGTTCCTTCCATCTTGTCTTTCATTTCAAACATGATTGAGATGTACTCAATACCGTTGGAATCTGAGTCCCTGAAAATAAAATCCCCTTTCGTCCCTTTTTCATTGGCATCGTTTTTCACACTCTCGTTATCTTTCTCAAAATAAGCATTTGGGAAGGCCGTGGCTCTCGCCATATTGAACTGATTTTCACACCAATGCTCCAACTTTTCTCCAATGTCTTTGACGGACATTTTGAGTTTCATGTCTTTGACGCGATCAATCTCTTCATCCTTCAGTCGAATAAGATCGTCTTTCGCCGTTAATTGAACAAGATTCGTCTGCTCAAGCTGTTTAATTTCGAGATTTTTTTCAGTCTCAGCCATCTTTAGTTTGCTTCGCAACTCAAGGATTTCCTTTTCGAGAGGGCCGGTCAGCTTTGTCACCTGCAGTTCAGTATTGGTTTCTGCAGCTTCTCTTTCGTTTTGTAACCGCTGGATTTGTTTTTCTCGTGCAAACAGCTCTTGTTGAACATCCTTCAAGGCGTCCTTGGTGGCGATATCGATTTCTCTTGCATGGCTTTCAATTTGATTTTTTAGCAGCAGAATTTCCCTATCCTTTTCAGCCGTAATGCTTTGTTGTGCAAGTTCGAGTTTCATACTGTGATTGGATTCCAAATCCTTGAGTCGCATTTCAAGTTCATTCTCGAACTCATCGCCTCGAACTTGCTTAACGATATCTGCATAACCTGAGGCGTCCATTTCGAATGTTGCATTACATTTAGGGCACTTAACTTCCTTCATGATTTTCCACTTTCTTCAACAGTATTTGAACTGTTTTCAAGACCTGATGTGTTGAAGTAAGCCACTCATACATTCGATTACAATTTCTGGAGGCATCCAGATTTCAGTTCTACTGAAATCAGTATTGTTCCAAGACAAGTTCGGTTGTAGTCGAAGCGATCTCGTTGTCGGCCGCCATCCACATCTTGTCCAACAGTGTTCGAAGCGCAACCGTGTCATCAACGTGAACAAGGGCTACAAGGTCTGCTTCGCCCGAAACTTCGTAGATAATTTCAACACCTTCCCATCCAGTGACTTCAGATGCAAAGGAACCGATTTCAGCACCAGGTGAGACTTTGATACGAATCAGAGCAGTAAGTCCGATACCACTCTCTCTGACGGTGTAACCACGAATGGTTCCGTTTTCTTCCATCGCTCGGATGTGCGTGCGTACAGTTCGCTCACTTGCTCCAACTTCTTTTGCCAGGTCCACATAGGACATCCGTCCATTTTTCCGGAGTTGTGCAAGAATCGCTCGGTCAATTTCTGCAATTCGGGGCATGGCCACCGCTCCACATATCGGTATATCAATCCTTTTATCACCGTATTATGTCAATAAAAATAAAAATTACTACATATTCAGGCAAAAAACTGCCTTAGAGAGGCGATTGATTTAATCTCCGCTGGCACTTTAGGATTCCGTCGAATTGAAAGAGCGTCTCTTCTTGGAAGAGGTGAGAGCCATGTCGGACTACATAACAGGCCTTGAGTCAAGAATGGTGCTGGACAGCCGTGGAAATCCAACGGTTGAAGTTGATTGTTATGTCGAGAATAGACTTGCTGGTCGAGCGATTGTTCCATCCGGCGCATCCACTGGTCAACATGAAGCATTGGAGATGCGCGATGGAGATTCGGACAAATGGCTCGGAAAAGGCGTCGGTCGAGCAGTCGATAATGTACGTAGCGAAATATCTCAATTGTTGATCGGTATGTCTGTCGATGAACAACGATTGATCGATGAAGCAATGATTGAACTTGATGGAACTCCGAACAAATCAAAACTTGGCGCAAATGCAATGCTTGGCGCCTCACTTGCGTGCTTGCATGCAGGCGCAGCATCACATGAGGTGCCGCTCTGGAAATACATTGGCGGTGGTGCGGAAGGGCAGATGCCCGTACCAATGCTCAACATCCTCAACGGAGGAGCGCATGCGGCATCAAATGTGGATGTTCAGGAATTTATGGTCATGCCTCATGGATTTTCCTCGTTTGCAGAAGGCTTGAGGGCGGGCGTGGAAATCTATCATCAACTCAAGAGCGAACTCAAGACGGATGGATTGCTTGGAGGTGTTGGTGATGAAGGGGGTTTTGCTCCAAACCTCGCAGCAAACGAGGACGGCCTCAAGTACATGGTACGCGCAATCGAAGGAGCGGGTTACACAACCGATGATGTGGGCATCGCACTCGATGTTGCAGCTACTGAATTTGAAAAATCAGACGGTTATCACATGGATGGG
>PBSP01000033.1 GCA_002726845.1 Methanobacteriota archaeon
GTGGAGAAGACGCAATGTGTTGCGGTGTGTCAAGCATGATGTCATGTAATGAGAACGCAAGAGCGCTGAGAGTCGCACGAATGGAGGAAATCAAATCTACTGGTGCTGATACCATGCTCACCTCGTGCCCGAAGTGTGTTTCTCACTTCGAATGTCTAAAGTTCGAAGGCGATGAGCGCTATGCAGACATCAAGATTCTCGATGTTGTTTCGTTCCTTGCTCAGCAGATTAACGAAAAGAAAGACAAGATTGGTCAAGATACGGCTTTGGTTGTCGAAACCGAAGCCTGAATACCCTGATATTTACTTCGACTTTTTCTTTGTTGGCCCTTCGCTAGAGTCACTCATTCCAATGATTTCGTAATTAGAAGGAAATAGAGCTACAGCAACACCTCCCAGCATTGCCATCAATCCCCAAAAAAACATCTGCCTAACAAACAGCATTTCCAGTGCCAACACACACAACAGCAGTCCACCTATGTTGGATGTCCAAACTAAGGTCTTGAAAGTCGACAACGGTACTCCGGTAGTCCCCGGTTTTCTATATGGACCAAACTCACCACCAAAGCGTTGAGCATCGTTCTTTGCTTCACTTTTACTACTCATAACAGTCATCACCTGTCAATCATAGATATTGCATCAGTCGGACAGGCAAGGACACACAAACGGCAACCAGTGCATGCATCTCGAATGATTTTCGCTTTCCTATTTGATTCTACATTCATCAAAGGGCTTCGCATAGCGACTTTATACAGTTGGATTGCATCATCATCACAAACAATATCACATTGGTCACATCCAATGCATTGTTGTTCTTTCACAAAAGCAACGGTATTTTCACCACCTTTGATACTGGAGTGCTGGACGCTACGCTGACGATTAAGCGACGTCCTTATGCGCAAGGCTTCTTGCTGCCGACGCAATTTCAGCTCCTTCGCACTCGTCATCTGGTTGGCCCTAGGGGGTGCTTCTCTTCAAACTTAACGACTGTTGTGTTAACGAGTAAGTCCCCTAAGCAATAAAATGCGCCTACCAAGAGAGGTGGATTCCATGCGGTCAGGCCAGTCCAAGGGACATCATTAGACCATGTCCAATTGCCTAGTTGAGTACCCACGATTTCCATCACTAGCGCTGCCCATGCCATGGATGCATAAAGACGAGGTTGTGGGCCGAATTTGGTAAATAACAACACAAGTAATAGCAGAAATACCGCAGAGGTATCGCTACCAACAATAACACCATAGGCCACCATTGGAATAAATGGCATCAGGATCGGCATGGCTAGTTTTTGCTCAAATTTACTAGCTATTATACGCCCTAGATCAAACAAAAAATAATGACCTGCCGGTACAAATAGCGGCATTAAACCGCGTTGATATTCATATATCTTCCAAACCTCGCTAAAAAATAGTTCCATGGGTGTCGCAAAGGCAAGAACCGTTAGCATCTCAATACGCTCTTTACGGTCTGTTGATTTGTAGATAGCAAAAAATACCGACCAACACCAAATGTTTACCGGCCATTCCGCTAGCTTGTCTGATAATAAACCACCACAGGCTGTGGCTGAAACCCATAAACCAATCAGTATGGTTAGTGAGTACAACCAAGCCCTGCTCATGATTATACCAAACCAATAAGAGTGATATTGCTTTGCATGAAATCTAATCACGATAGTTTGAAAATTCCTTACCCATAGCAAGCATAGATAGTTCGGCAACTAAAGCGTGCCAACTATGTGAGTTTTCTCCATAAAGATGTCCTGCCTCTGCATGGCTTTGGAATGTTGAACTAGGAGAATTTAGATTTTCAATATCACTTTTCTTTTCATTCACGCGATAGAACCATGATGCTGCTTGACCATCGACCAGATAAACCACTGGTTCAACGGGGCCTCCGTCCTCGGTTTTCAATCTGGTTGGAACCCCCTCTTGGATTAGAAAATTTTCCACATCAACACCACCTTTTGAATACATGAGTTTATTCATTTTTCGATTTGATAATGATAACAATTCTTTGCCACTCTTCACCGATAGAATTCCAAGACCATATGTGCCGCTGTCATTCTTGATGAAGACTACTGGCTCGCGCTCTATAGCCATCGAGTGGTACTTTTCTTTTATTTTATCAATGAATTCATCAACCTCAGCAGCCAACTCAATACGGCACGATTCTCTATCGAGACATTTGTCTTTTGATACAAACCAGTCTGTCATCAAATGCCAAGGCTCAATCTCCAACATTTCCGCAATCTCATGGACGTACTCGCTCAGCGCTTCGTAATGGTGTGACTTCTTCCTTTGGTGCCAGCCCATTATTGGCGGGGGTGATACACGGGTAGATGTCAGCCCTGGAACAATTCCTTCTGTTAGGTCATTATTGAGCAAAATCATGTCAGGTGCGACCCCGTCGACAACTATACTTTCTTCATCTCCAACCTGTATTATTGATACACAGTCTAAGTTTAATGGACCAGAAATACCAGCCAAAGAACCATGCTCAGCGAGTTCTGGTGAACCAACTGTACACCTGAAACCTGCTTTTTCAATAAGTCTTTGCAAGGTGGTTAGATTTTCTACGTATGCCGCATTTCGCGTGTGTGATTCAGGGTATAGGTGAACCCACTCGCAGTTTGTATCGCGCCTCATAATGTGGTTCTTTAGTAGGGCTGAGATATGTTGCTCGTCTTCTTTCGCTATGTTATTGAAACCAGCGGGAAAGTGATTCGCATCGACTACGGCTATCTTCCATCCAGCATCTCTGACATCCACACTACCATAGATCGGAATTGGTACTTCTTGACGCTTGGTGTTCATCCATTCAGTAATATTCTGCCTCTTGGATTCAACTAACTCATTCAAATCACTAAGATTCATGATATAACCTCCTCTATTAATGATTCTATAGAATAATTGTGACGGCGGTGGTGGGGCTCTATTATGTGTAGTGCCTCAAACAGTCCAAGACCTAAGGCCATGTCTGGTTGCTTCTGCAATACTCTGGTGAAATTCGAATAGTGATTTGCTAACTCTTGTGAATAGTTGGAGTATTCACTTAAGAATGACTTCAACTGATTGGGAGAGGTTGCGGTTCCAGCCGGTAATTTTGGCCGGTCTGTAATATGACTGGGCAATCCTGTCAATCTTGCAGCGCTGCGCAGGGCCGCTTTTTCCAAACCGACATTTGGTAGTCGCCACTCTTTTGGTAGCCGGTATGCCTGCTCGCGGTGGAATTTGCCCAAAAACGGCACTCTTACTTCAAGGGAATGTGCCATTGAATGACGATCGACTAACCTGAGTTGAAAGTTACTCAATTGTCCACGTTCTAACTCAAAATTTAACATATCCTCTAAATTATTGGTATAATCATCTGGGTGTAAACTGTTGTCAAAGTAGCACTCATCAGTTGGGAGTTGCTTGGCAATAATCTTATCANTTATCGAACTATTAATTGAGTTTAATCGNTCCAAAACTANTTGCCTGTGTTTGCCAAGTGATTTNTAGCGAGGATAACCGGCGTGAATTTCATCTGCNCCTTGNCCGCATAGTCCGACTTTTACCTGCTTCCTCATCTCTTGGAATAANGGTTGAAAGAAGAGTACTGATACGTCCAAATCCTCGCCATACCATGACAATTTCGGAATATCTTTGATGAATATCTCGTCATTCATAATCTTTTGATGATGAACCAAATCAAGCGATTTAGCCACTTCTTCAGCGGCAATCCAGTCAGGGTTATCCTCACTTTCAGCCACAGTCCAGCAAGCTGGTACTGGTTGGCCTTCACGCTCTGCGGCTTCACTAGCAACTGCAGCAACCAAGGATGAATCTAAACCGCCCGACAGAACAATTCCCACTGGAACATCGGCCATCAAACGCTCTTGCACACTAACAGTGAACGATTCTAGTAGTCTACTTGCATCATTCCCCGGGCTCCAACTGTGTTGCGGGTTCAGTTTTTGACGTTCGAAATTAGTCACTGAATCCAAGTATGGCCGTGACATACTGTCTAGACGCCAAACTTCAGCAGTTCCGGGACGAACTTGGTGAACATTAGCAATCAGTGTGGAGGCATCCATAGTATACTCCCACGCCAACCTCAACGCAAGAGAAACTTCGTCTAATGCTGGAGTGTATGATTCATGAGCGTGAAATGCCTTAATCTCGCTAGCAAATAACAGACTACCACTGACAACTGAGCGCACTAATGGTTTGATTCCTAAAGCATCGCGAGCGAGAATCAATTCCCCATGTTTTGCGTCCCAAAGGGCGAAACTGAACATCCCGTTCAATTTGCTAATCCAAGTTTTGTGGTTATTACCACCACCCTTCATTTTGAAGTCATGGTAAAGTGCCAGTATAACTTCTGAATCACCACCAGTTCGCCACTGATAGTTCAATTCGTCACGCAATTGCAAGTGATTGTAAATCTCGCCATTGACGATAATTACACAGTCATTGCTACCTGTTATTGGTTGACTACTACCAGCTAGGTCAACTATTGATAGCCTAGTGTGTCCAAGGGAAATGTTTGCATCAGACCATACGCCGCTGCCGTCTGGACCACGGTGAGCGAGAATACTAATCATGCGATTTATCACAGCCTCATCCGGCGATGCGAACATCCCAGAAATACCGCACATAATCACTTGTTAGCGATTGTTTATTTGAAGAATCGCTTTTCGCCGTTGATTACCACAAAGGGTAGGCAAACATCGCTACTGCAAGAAGGATTATCGACAAGGCGTAGACGAAATAATATGCCCCTTGAGGCGGCTCGGAATATTTGCTGTCGTTCTCATCCATCGTGCTCAACCTACGCTACACTAAACTGCATTTTAACATATTGAAAATTCACATAATAGCAAAGAACGGCTCAAGTATTACCACTGCTGCTAGTGGGATTAGTAGCATTGTAGCGTTATCATCAATATAACGCAATCTCGGAGTCTCGCTAATGACTGCTATTGGAGCGACAATTAGACAGACTAACAGTGGGGTACCAAACAAGTACCAGCAGGTCAGCCAAATACCCAAAACCAAAACACAGGCATAGTAAACCACAGACTTAGAATCAACACCTCGTCGTCGCAGTTCACCCATGAATGGATCTCCAAACGTCAGCGACAATATCAGTGGATAAGCATACTCCTCAGTTGGTGTGATTAGAAATACCATACCGATTGCCAAAGCACCCCATGCAAGCGCAGACACCTGCTTTGATTCATATTCTCGCTGTCCAAATACAGTAAATCCTAGTTTCAATCTTGCACTCTCACCCAAAACCGCTACAATAACAATCGCTGCAACAATTTCGTCCAAGGTCATACTTACAGATTCAGCAACCTCTGGCCCTAATTCAAAATACAATATGGGTAATACACCCATAGCAAGATGAAAAATTCGCCTAAATATGTGGCCACTCATGCCACCAACTGATAGATCCACCGGATTGGTCAATTCGACTTGTTCGCTCATTTATTCCCCACCTAGTAGGCTGATGGCATCATCGATGGAAATTGAACCTGCCGCCAGAGATGATAGAACATCATCCAATTTTGGCGACTCCAGAATTTTGCGCTCATAATGCGCCAGCAGTCTTTCGCGCCAACGTGCTCTTTCAGAACGACCTGAACCCGGTAGACTAAGTAGAACCTCTGCAGCATCGAACACTCCTGTTTCCTCCAACGCTGAGGTTAGCATAACTGGCGGTGCCTCGCCTTCACCTAAATGATAAGACTCGCGCAATTCTTCAGCGTGTTTATCTGCGCCAATCAAGTCTGATTTGTTAACAATCACTGCGTCTGCTAATTCGAGTAGCCCTGCTTTTTCCGCTTGCACACCATCACCTCGAGCGGGCCCCTCTACTACGACAATGCGGTCTGCGATAGCTGCACATCTCACCTCCGACTGTCCAGAACCGACTGTTTCAATTACCACTCTGTCCCAATTTGCCAAATGCAAAAACTCAATCATATCGGCGACAATTAAAGGAACATTTCCCGAAGACTTCCTAGTTGCAATTGACCGTATGTAGATGTTGTGTTTGACACTTTCATCATCCACCGAGGTAATTCTAACTCGGTCACCAAGCAAAGCCCCTCCTGTCCGGGGCGAGGATGGGTCGATAGCCAAAAGGGCAATTTTCAGTCCAGCGCCGGCCCAGATTTTCAATAATTTATCAATCAAACAAGATTTACCAACGCCGGGTGCACCCGTTATTGCAAGCGATGTCCAGACATTCTCTTGGTGACTCTTCGAAGAATGTGTCACGATTTGCCTTATTTGCTCAAGTTTAACTAGACCATTTTCAATACCGCTCAGCGTTCTTGCCAAGGACCTGCGGTCTCCATTAATAGCCGCATTAACGAGTTCGATATCCAAATTCTCACCTCAAGCGGATGATTCCCAGTACCAATCATTGTCTGCCCCAACTCCAACATCGTTCATAGTAGACGCTTGGACAATGAATTCAAGTATTTCATCAGTCGGTGTGCCGGGTCCAAAGATTGCTCTAATACCTGCTGCATGTAAAGCCGGTCGATCGTCGTCAGGTATTATGCCACCACCAAACACAATAACATCCGATATGCCCTCTTCGAGTAGTAGTTCGCAAACTCTAGGAAACAGATGATTATGAGCCCCAGATAGTGATGATAGTCCGAGAAACCTTGCATCTTCGTCTCTAACTGTCTCAACTATTTGTTTGGCGGTTCTACGCAGCCCGGTATATATCACTTCATGTCCAGCATCGCGAAGTACTCGAGCAACAACTTTAGCTCCACGGTCATGACCGTCCAGACCGGGTTTGGCAATAACAATGCGTATATTCTGGCCCATGTAACGGCTAGTCGTCTATCACCTATCAAGCAACCCCTAGAATAATCCCTACGATTGGTAATTTAATCTACAATCATTACTCAACATTGCAATAAATTATGGTAATCAATAAAGGCGGCCTAGGCGCTCTTTGAATTGGGGAGTCCATGCCTACGACTGAGGAAAGACTGCGCGACTTGAGAAATAGAAAAGCGCAAAGCGAGGCCGGCGGCGGTCAAAATCGTGTTGATGCTCAACATAACAGGGGTAAATTAACCGCTCGGGAGAGACTCGAAATCCTGCTTGACGAGGGTTCGTTCCAAGAAATCGATGCGCTTGTGGAACACAGGTGCCGAGACTTTGATATGGACAAAAATGTTATTCCAGGCGATGGTGTTGTCACCGGTCATGGTTGTATAAACGGCCGAGAAGTGTTTGCTTTTGCTCAAGACTTCACAGTATATGGTGGCTCTTTAGGTGAAATGCATGGACTGAAAATCTGTAAAGTTCTCGACATGGCACTGAAAACAGGCAAACCAGTAATTGGGCTAAATGATAGCGGTGGAGCCAGAATACAGGAAGGCGTTGCCTCACTGGGTAGTTATGCTGAGATTTTCTTTCGCAATGTCAGAGCATCTGGAGTTGTACCGCAAATCTCAGTCATCATGGGGCCTTGTGCGGGTGGCGCAGTATATTCTCCAGCCATAACTGATTTTGTTATTATGGTCGACCAAACCGCTCACATGTTTATCACTGGTCCAGAGGTAATCAAGACAGTTACTAATGAGGTAGTCTCATTTGAGGAACTAGGTGGTGCAATGACTCATGGAAGCCGTTCTGGAGTCTCGCACTTTACTGCAGAAGATGACGAATCAGCAATTCATTTGGCAAGAGATTTATGCGATATGTTGCCGTCTAATAATTTGGAGCGAGCACCGCACAGAAAGACGTCAGACCCGGTTAGCCGCTCATGCGTAAAACTTGATGAGATAATCCCCGATGAGTCAAATAAGCCGTATGATGTTGTTGAGGTTATATCAGAGGTGTTAGATGATAATGGTTTCTTGGAAGTTCAATCAGATTGGGCGCAAAATATTGTCATCGGTTTTGGTCACCTAAACGGTCAAACAGTGGGTATAGTAGCAAATCAACCAAAAATTTTAGCCGGCTGTTTAGATATAGATGCAAGCGACAAAGCTGCAAGGTTCGTCAGATTTTGTGATGCGTTCAATATACCACTGATTACGTTTGAAGATGTGCCCGGTTTCCTGCCCGGCACAAACCAAGAGTGGGGTGGCATAATCAGACACGGTGCAAAATTACTCTATGCTTTTGCTGAGGCAACTGTGCCAAAATTGACGGTCATAATGCGGAAAGCCTACGGTGGAGCATACGACGTAATGTCTTCCAAACATATTCGTGGTGATTACAATGTGGCATGGCCGTCTGCGGAATTAGCCGTCATGGGTGCTGACGGTGCGGTGGAAATTATTCATCGAAGACGACTTAAGAGCGCCAGAAATCCTGAGCAAGAACGCGCAAGATTGACTGAAGATTTTAATGACAAATTCGCTAATCCTTACAAAGCAGCCGCACTCGGTTACATTGACGATGTTATCGAACCAAACGAAACAAGAACAAAACTTGCGCGAGCACTTGACATGCTGATGGACAAAGAAGAATTAAGACCGGCAAGAAAGCACGGTAATATTCCATTGTGAGGCGATACTATGACCGATGAAACTACATTGAGAATTGCCGCAATATGTGCCGTTCTATCCATTATTGACAGCCAATCTGATGATGGTGCTTTGGCTGGCAGAATGCCGGGAACTGCCTGGACTCAAGATCACATTAGGATGAACACGGGAAAAAACTCCTTGATGAACCGAAACTCATCTAGATCACCTTGGAGGTGATGCCTTGACAGAAATTAGGAAAGTTATAGTTGATGGAGTTGAGTATGAGGTCGCAGTCGATGTCGCTGAGGATGGTAAGTGGCATGCTAAGGTAGCGGACCAAACATTCGAAATTGAGATACCTGACTCCGGTCCTGTTGCCAAGAAAAAGCGTGTTGGTGGTGGGAAGAAAAAGAAATCTGGCACTGTTTCAGCCAACATACCAGGTAAGATTGTCACAATTGAAGTTGACGTTGGCCAAGTCGTTGAAGAGGGACAGGTCATCCTAATCCTTGAAGCGATGAAAATGCAAAATGAAATACAAGCACCGATTTCAGGCAAGGTCATATCTGTCAATTGTGAGGAAGGTCAGTCTATCGAAGCGAATGTCCCGCTGGTAGTAGTTGAACCGAATGAAGAATAATCCGGTTATTTGACACATAGCATACGACCATTAAAGTGCAGACAGTCATACGGCTGTGCGTGGCTGCTGAAACTGTGTGTGATTTCCCCGGTTGTGGTGGAGTAGGAGATATTGTATCAAGGCTCTCACCGGAAGGCTATCTGGTAGCTACAGGAAAAAAAGCATACTCATTCAGAGAAGCGTATCGACGGTTCCACTATTGCCAACAGTGTCACGACCAGTTAATGGGAGGAGTATGGTCAAGAGTCAGGAAACCTGACGACAAAAAGGATGGACACGTTGCTCCAACTGCGATATAGCCGGCGAGAGTATCTTAAACCAATACTCCATCGCAGTATCAT
>PBSP01000034.1 GCA_002726845.1 Methanobacteriota archaeon
CACCGTTTACATTGGCAGTGAACACGAACATGAGATGATGACTGAAGCAGCGCACTTCATCCGCCAAGCCCACGAAGAGGGTATGATAGCTGTTGTATGGATGTACCCGCGTGGTAAAGCAGTCGAAGACGAGAAAGATCCGCAACTTATCTCCGGAGCGGCTGGTGTAGCAGCATGCATCGGTGCAGATTTTGCAAAGGTCAACTACCCTAGAGCTTGGGAAGGCATGACTCAACCCGAATCTCTGAAAGTGGCCGTTGAGGCGGCAGGCCGATGTGGAATTATCTGTTCTGGCGGAGGATCTCTACCACCTCAAGACTTCCTTCAACGCTTGTGGGATCAAATCAACGTCAGCGGTTGCAAGGGTGCTGCAACAGGTCGCAACATTCACCAGAAGACAACCGATGAAGCAATTCGAATGACGGCAGCTTGCCATGCCATCATTTCTCAAGGTGCAAGCGTTGATGATGCGATGCGTATTTATCAAGGCGAATAAGCACCTTCCAAGTCGAAGCAGACCCGTTTTTGTTTTGTACAAACAGAACAATACTTTATCACCGAAAAATCAAGATTGTTGCCCATGAAAAATGTAGGGGGCTGGGACAGGATACTCCGTGCGTTGTTTGGATCCACTCTTGTCGTTGTCGATTTCTTCGCAACACTCCAACTGGAAATCGTCTTCCTTATCGTGGGTTTGTGGGGTGTGCTTACCTCAGCCTTGGGCTATTGTCCGTTCAACGGTATCATAGGACGAAACACGTGTCACATTCGCTACGACAAAACTTCGACCGAGATGGTCGCTGGAGATTCGATTTAGTTCTTCGACAAATCATCGCCCATGGTGATGTTGCCCTCTTGATCGATAATGATTGGAGTGCCTTCTTTCCATCCAGGGCAGTTGTGTTCAACCCAGATGCGGGTTGCCCACTCGCAAATGTCGTATCCGCCTGAAAGAATGCCCGACCGCTTGATGTAACCAACCTTGACAATATCTTTGTCTTTAGAGAGAACATTTCCGAGTTGTTGGCTTGTTGTGCCGTGACGCATTGTGCTGTTGATGTGTTCCAGAATTTCAGCTGTGTTTCGTGGTCGATCACCTAGGAACTTCTTGATTTTTTCTCGTATGCGTACAGTTTTCATGTTCTTGTCCTCCTCTGAATATCGCTTTTCGCCGTTGGGCGATGTCGCTAAATTCAAGGAGCGAGGCCACTCATATAACCGTTCCTCCAACAATTGACGACTTTGTTACGGTTAATGACGAAAAACGGTGTAATTTTTACACGAACAGCAAGGGCAAGTAAGTGAAATCTCACAATTCCAATGGAAATATGTAACTAAATGTAAGTATTTAGTGCATAGATAGGTAACAAATAAAAAGGAGTTACATTTGAGACAAGCAAAAGTGACTCATGATGCCAAAGAAAACCATCCGCAGTCGTTACCAACGACGTATTCTCGATTGGCTTCTGGATGGAGGTGGTACGGTTTCACAAGTCTCTTCGGCACTTGGTATTGCGATGCCACACGCATCGCTTGCCATGCGTCAACTCCGAGAAATGGGAGAGGTTCAACGGGATGAAAATGCTTCCATTCGAGGCGCAATGCACCGATTGACTGCGCTTGGTTCAGAACATCTCTTGCATGATTTGGTTGAGCGCGTTCGACAAAACACAAACACGATTCCCCTCGGAATGGACGCTGTGGTTCTCTCAAACGATCGAACCAGTATTGTCCTTGGTGTACTTTCAGCGCCAGAATCCAGATTGGTTTGCCTTCCGCGCAGAGCCAAATTGTTGGACCCCGAACGTGAGGGAACCTCCAGTGGAAACACAGGGGGGCTTTGGGCGATTCAACGAGGGCCTGACATCCACTGGATTTCATTAACAACCTTTTCACCAACCACTGCGCCAGCCGAAGCTGTTGAAGGGACGCTAAGTGCATACGCAAACCAGACCGAAACCATCGGAATTCTTCGATTGCGTTTGCTTGACCAATCCAATTCTTGGGGCGTTGCAAACGGTACCTGGATTCGTTTGGTCCCGGAAAACATCCATGGCCCTTCTCAACTCAACATTGGTGAACATACGATTGGAGAGGTTGTGGGAACCACGTTCCCTGTCCGTCCCGAGCATGGCTTGTATGCACATTTGCCATCTGCTGTTGATCGTACACTTCTTGTTTCGTCTTTGGGCAACCACGCTCAAATCATGACCGAATCGCTGTCGTTCTCAAATCATCGATCCTTGCCCATCGATATTCTGGACCCTTGGATGAGAAAAAGGCATCCTCGATTGTCGTCCACAAAGCGTAAGGCACGATTGCGTACCTTGACACGATGGCTTTTATCCGGTAGAGGAAAACAACCTAGCCTCAATCTTCGGCGTTCCTTACTCGCTGATTTTGGAGAGCGTAAATGGAAAGAACACACCACTGCCATCGATGTTGTCCTGTTGGACGGTATCTCTCAGCATGGAGCGACCTGCATTGTCGAATGGATGCTTGAATCAACCACGTTCGACATGGTTGTTGAATGGCTTTGGTCTGAGATTGATGATCCTGATCTCATGGAGCGTTTGTTGGCATCCGGGCGCTGTAGAGCTCTTATCACATCCCGGGGTGAGGCAAAGCATTTCTCCAGCAAAACGGCAACAGTACAACCGACGGAACAATTGGCAGTAATCTCTTATCGGCCACAGGAATCCTGTGATTTTAGAGTTCAACTTCGAAGAGCGACGTCCCGGGCTGAACCTGAAGCGACACGAGACGGCATACCCGCCAACGCTCTTGAGTTGTTGGAGTGGTTCCAATCAGGGGGAATGGATGAACACGTTTTGACTGGCCAGGGCATTGAAAACATGCAGGTTCGACAACAGATCCGACGAGCGATGCGAATGTTTCCAAAAGGGGATTCTGACTTTGCGAACCGGGTTGAACGTGACGCACCGCTCGCTGCTTGGATAGCGAGTCCCGAATCAGAACGATTGACGCGATGGAAACGAATAGGAGATGTTTTGCCTCAGGGCTGGGTCGATTTGATTCCCATTCAAGATATGGATGCAATTTCTCTAGTGAAGGCGATGGTTCGTACTGAAACGGATTGGAGGCAGCAAGCCGCTCGGGAGGTCGTCAACGCTTTCGATTCAAACACGGCTCTGTTGGTCGACCTCATACCCCTTCTCGATGACGAGGTTTACAAATCAATGGCATCCTATGTCGTGTTGCTATCAAGTCGAAGGCATCATAATGAACTAAAATCAATTTTGCCAAAGGCTGCAACAGTCTGGTTGGATGCTCCTTACGATGAGGAACGGACATTGAATGCATTGTTCGGTCCGAACTCAAAGACCCATGCAGAGGATTCGTCCTTATTGCAGCGATTCCTAAATGGGGCAAGTGTGCATCCGCGAGGATCCATTTTACGCACCTGGTCCAGTGCAATTGCTCTTTTCAAGGACAAAGCTCCCATCCCATTGGACTTTATGCGAACATGCATCAATGTCCTTCCCGAACAATGGTGGTCGGCATGGGCTTTGGATTGGCTCGATTCCCAACTCTCAACTGCTGGTGGACGCGAATGGCTGGCACATCACCCAAAGAATTGGCCCGCTCTTCTTTTCAGGCCAAAAGGTGAGCGACTCGGTCTTCCAGGCCATGAGCGTCAACACGGTGGATACAGTCAACGAACGAATCTCAGACTTAACCTTCTGATGGTTCCTGATGGTGAGGCAAGCGCTGCGCTCTTGGATGTTCATGACATGATTCAACAACTCGAACAAAACGGCGCAGTCCACCAAGGCAGGCTTCATCCTCTCGTTGGATGGTTGGCTTGTGATGACGAAACATGGCCTGATTTTACCATGAAGGAATTGCTTGATGGTGATCAGGACATCGCCAAACTTCTGATTGGTCGTGCTATGTTAAGACGAATGCATGGAACGTCGATGAATTGAAATGCAACGCGTTGCAGCGTTGATCGCCGTGCGTGCAACATCAGCCTGAGCGACTGTGAAATTGCTATGACGTCTGATACCAACGACGCGGTCCGCTATCGAAGACTGGGACGACCCTTCGGGGAGTGAATCCCGGTGCAAAAGCGGAAACCCGGGCTGGACTATGGGTCCTCGATGGACTTCGGGATGAGATCGAGACAACCAACCGGCCCTACAGCACGCCCTGATACCGAGGGTCAGGCCTTCGAGGAAACAATGAACAAGGCCGTTAGGTATCAGGGCACAGCTTTTCTAGCGTTTTTTTCAAATTGAAGCGATGTCATCAAAGGCCTTGTGCTTCAGCAGGCCATCATGCAAGCGGACCGTTCGTTTCGCCGATGCCTCATCGGCGGAACGTTTGACCGATTTCACTCCGGACATCAGTTGTTGATCCAAACTGCGCTGCGCCAAGCGGATTTTATTGAAGTGCATGTTACGAACGAGGAGATGGCTCAATCCAAGGGGGATTGGGTTCAATCCCTTGAAGATCGAATGGATGCATTGTTGAATTGGTTGAGTGAAACAGCCCATCTGCGCTACGAGATTCATGTTTTGAACGATCCACACGGTCCTGCACCCAGCCATAGGATCGCAGACAGTATCGTTGCGACTGTTGAAACGGTTCCTCGCTGTCACCAAATCAATCAACAGCGTTACGAGAACGGGCTACCTCCTTTGGCCATTCTTGAAGCACCAAGGTTGGAGGACGAGCTTGGAGGAATCCTTTCCTCAAGCCGAATTCGCCTCGGCCTTGTTGACCGTGAAGGCCACCCTTGGATACCGCCCTCTTGTGAGGGTCTAGTTCTGCAGATGCCTGCTGTGTTGGATGATGAATTCAAAACGCCAATGGGCGATTTGTTTGAAGGGCCGGAACATGCTCCCGAGGTTGCTCTATCGGCTATGCTCGAGGCCCTACCTCCGAACCGTGGAGCGTTGGTCGCAGTTGGAGATGTTACGGTGAAGGGCCTCATGGATATGGGTGTGCTCCCTGACATTGGATTTGTTGATGGTCAAACAAAACGAGAGATGTTGGATGCGTCTTTGCTCGTCAATGCGGAACATTTCCCACTGCGTAGGGCCGTGGTGAATCCGCCCGGTCAATTGACTCCAGCCTTGTTGGATGCGGTTCGTTGGGCCTTCAAGCAGGATGAATCGGTTCTGATCGAAGTCGAAGGNGAAGAAGATCTCGCTCCCATGTACGTTCTCGCNACTGCTCCACTTGGAACCGTTGTCGTNTACGGGCAGCCTCAANAAGGCGTTGTTATGCGCNTCTTGGATTTGGAAGCCAAGCATCGTGCNAGGAATCTTCTCGTTCATTTTGAGGCTGTAGAATGACTGAATCATCGCTCGTCACGGTCACAGTTTGTGCACGAAACGGAGCACACTGGGTTGAGGAATGCTTGGATGCACTCCACGCCCAAACGCATCGTCCTTTGGAAATCATTGCGGTCAATGACGGGTCCACAGATTCAACAGGTGTACGAATGGATCAATGGAAACAGTCCAAGGCGGATTCTGATGTTGATGTAACCATCGTACATCAAGATGCGATCGGCCTATCAGCCGGTCGAATGAACGCTCTTGAAAGGGCTCAGGGTGAATGGGTTGCCATAACAGACATCGATGTTCGCCCTGAACAAGATTGGATCGAAAAAATGCTTGAGGCGAATGAACCTGTTGGCGAAGAGACCATTGTTGCCGTTACGGGACGCACCATTTTCAAAACCCATACCGATGTTGTGAGTCGTTTTCGGGCGATTCAAATCGCATCCAAATATCGAAGCCGACCAAGACGCACCTCTCTTGCAAACGGACCGTGTTCGATGTTCAAACGCCACGCATTGTTGGATGTCGGAGGCTTCGATTCCAATTGGTATCATGCAGAGGATATGGAAGTGAGCCTTCGCCTGCTGCAGAACGGTGGAAGCATCGTCTACGCACCCGATGCTATTGTTTCGCACGTGCCTGAGATTGGAGTTCGACGTTTCCTGCACAAACGACGTCGGGATGCTCGAGCCCACCTCCGTATTGTTCGACACTACCCTTCCCGCCAACGCTCCGGCCCTGGATTTGATTTCATCGGCAGCGCAGGCATTGCCTTGTCAATTTTTCCAGTGGTTTTGTTGATGCTTTTGAGCTTCTTACCCTTCCTCCTTGAATTGCCTGTCGAGCAATCTTTACAGGAGATGTGGCAAGTAAAAATGGCGCTTGGAGGTCTGATGCTTGGTGCTCTGGTTGAACTGATGTTCCGTAGAGGACCACTTGGCACGATTACGCGTGGGGTGAAAAGCAGTGGAGGTAAAGGAGGCTTTCTCGTTGCAATATCTGTTCGAATTTTGGTACTGCGCTGGTCGATAGCGCTGTGGCAAGGCCTGATTCTGGGTTGCCTTGATGCAATTTTCGCACGAAACGGGCACAAGCGTTTGTTCGGTTGATTACATCACAGTCTCGTCACCGGGCGGCGCACGACTTGCAGCGTTGAGGGCGAACCCAAACGCAACGAGTGTAATGGATACAGAATAAACACCAAGATCAATCCATGCCATGTGTAAGGCGCTGTATCCGATGTAGAATGCGAATCCGAGAAGAAGGCACCACGCAGCGGTAAATCGCATGAATCCCCCTCCAGAGAAAACCAAAGCAGGCCAAGTATCGTTGAGAATCAACGATCGTGCAAATGCAACAAGACCTCCTTCAACACTGGTATTGATCGATTGCAAGCCAAGGAAGAGAAGGCCAAGACATGCTGCGATGAACACACCATCTCCGAGAACAAACAAGGGTGCATCATCCTTGTTTCCGAAGGCATCCGCAAGCGCTTCAAAGGTAAGAAGACCTCCCCAAGAAACCCGATAGGTCGGGTGTATTTGTCCAGCCATGTTGAGAATTGCCAGAGCGAATCCCCAGGTGCCAATAGCAATGTACCATTTGGACAGAGTTGCCGAGGGTTTGAGGAAAATCTCAGCCAATCCGCCAGATGTTGCCTCATCTTCACTGCTCATGGACCTGCCGACCTCCATTTGGCATATAAGAACAACGAATCACAACGGACGCTGTTGTCGGTAACGGTTGTTGAACACAGTATGCATGTTCTCATCGGCTTGAATCATTATTTCTTGGGTTTCCACGTTACCGGGGATGCAAGAGTTGATCTCCTTTGAACGACCGTATCTTCCACGGCTTCTCGTTCGAGCAGTGATGAGTCCGAGCATATCGAGATTGGCAATGATGCCAGATATTCGACGTTGTGTGAGAGAGGGAAGGTTGAGATGCGAGCATGCTTGGTCGTAAACGTCGTACAATTGCCCTGTCTGAATGTTCTTCAAACCGTTGCGTTCGTTGATGAGAACCGCAGCCAATACGAGTTTTTGTTGCGTGGGTAGTCCAGCGATGACCGGTTCAATTTGATCAGCTTCAATTTGATGCTGCGCCATCCGCACGTGGCGTTGTTCAACTTTTTCATCACCAAGTTGTTCGGCTTTCTCAGTCGAAACACGGAGTAAATCCAGTGCACATCGAGCATCGCCGTGTTCTTGGGCAGCAAAGGCGGAACACAACGCAATCACGCCCTCAGATATGACGTCAGGGGCAATCGATTGATCAGAGCGTTGACGCAAGATGTCCTTGAGTTGCTCAGCATCGTATGGAGAAAACAACAAGTCCTGTTGTCCGAGTCGAGAGCGTACTCTTGGGTCAAGGAATTCTGTAAATTTCAAATCATTTGAAATTCCAATTACACATGCTCTTGCATCGTCTAAGAACGAGTTGAGGTTTGTAAGATTGTAAAGAAGATCGTCACCTGCTTTGCGAACAAGATGGTCGATTTCATCAAGGACGATGACATAAACGCCCTTCCTCGAATCCATTCTGCGAACCAATTCTTTGAACACTCGATCTGTTGGCCACCCAGTAAACGGAATTTCATCGATTTCGTGTTCTTCCAAAAGGCTGTTACCAATGTGAGAGAGAACTCGATATTGCGTGTCAATTTGACGGCAATTCACAATGACTGGTGTGATGTCCCGTCGCATCTGCTTTCCTTTCTGCTGGAGTAGATTTGTGACGTGAAGCGTCACTGCTGTTTTCCCTGAACCCGTTACTCCATAGAGAATCATGTTGGATGGAATTTGGCCGTTGAGCGCTTCCACAAGGTTGAATGCAATGCGTTCGATTTCTTTCTCCCGATGGGGCATAACTTCCGGCCTGTGACTGTGGTGAAGAATTTCTTTGTTGGTAAACAAACTCTTTCTGGAGAGCAAAGTATCGAAGATGTTTTTCTTCAAATTTTGGCCTCCATTATATACCCCTATCAGAAGAGTCGACCTCTTCACACCGGGATGATTTCTGTGAGTCCGAGTCCCCCTCATAAGGATGTCCGTTGAAATTTTTTGGAGGAGATTATTATTGCATGAAATTGGATTTTAATTCAGTACAATGATTTCAGGATAACACCTTATATTGAATGAAAAAATAACTTAATTTTTGTTTTGAACCCATTCCGAATTCTGGAAAATCCAAGTCGCTCCGTCTTCAACATGGTGAACGTTTGTTGGATGTTCTGGGAGCGTGTTGGTAACGACCGGTTCGTATCGACTTCCATCAGCATCAATGAACGTGTGTGTGATCAGCAACTTGACGTTGCGATGCCTCTCAGCCAACGCAAGAATATCATCAGGATTGTGGTGATGAATGGATTGCACCCACCGCGGAATACCCATTTCAACGACAGCAAGTTGCGATTTTTGGAGGGCAATTTCGAGGTTTTCACACGGGCCCGTATCGCCCGAGTGGACAAAGCTGCATCCATCTGCGTGTTCAAAACGATATCCATAAGGGTCAACAGATTCATCGTGCAGGACTCGAAAGCGCTCCCAGTGCCAGCCATCGATTTGGCCAACGGTGGTTTCCACAAAGTGGACACCATCAAATGCATCATCGAGACTTCCAGGGTATGCAAGTTCGCACAGATGCTGGAGACGTTCTTTCACGCTGCTTGAACCGACGATTGTCAAAGGCCGATGGCCTTCACGGTCCGAGATGTATTTTCTTTCAAGGAGGAGAAAAGGCAAACCAAAGACGTGGTCGCCATGCAAATGGGTGATGAAGATGGTCTCGATGTTGGCAGGTGAGATACCTGCTCGTCGCAATCCCAACAAGGCAGTAGGCGGCGCATCGATGATGTGTTTTCCATCGAAGATGAGGAAAGAATGGTGGCGTTCATGAGGTAAGAATGCGTTACCTGTACCGAGCATTCTCACCTCGTGGGCCATGGTTGCCGGTTTCATTTCATCTCTTTCAAACCTATGATGTTTGGTTGTGAAATTTTGGGTGAGTTTTCGAACAAAA
Organism: Methanobacteriota archaeon; assembly: GCA_002726845.1. Classification (GTDB taxonomy): domain Archaea; phylum Thermoplasmatota; class Poseidoniia; order Poseidoniales; family Poseidoniaceae; genus MGIIa-L2. The sequence continues at coordinate 9,336 of PBSP01000034.1, forward strand.
CACGGGTGTTAAGCGGTGTCAGCATTGCAGGTGCATCATTGGCGCTGTGTGGCAATTTCCTAACCTTCAATTACTTCTGTGCACAGGGACAACTGAATCCGACAAAACGGTGGTGGCCAAATGGCGGAAAACAACGATAATTCACTCATCATCCTGTTTGGTTCACAAACTGGGAACGCAGAAGAACTCGCGGAAGAGACAAAGAAGATTGCAGACAAAGCTGGATTGGATTCTCACGTCATTGACATGGACGAATTTAGCGCTGCCCTGCTTCCCCAGCACAAACGAATCCTCATCATTACATCGACTTGGGGCGAAGGAGAAATGCCCGACAATGCTGAAGATCTTTGGGGCGACGTTTGCTCAAGTTCTCCCTCCCTTAACGGGATCAATTTTTCTGTTTGCGCAATCGGTGACACTTCCTACGATGAGTTCTGCAAAGCGGGCATCGATTGGGACAACAAACTTCACGAGTTGGGTGCAAACCGAACAACAGAAATTCAACTCTGCGATGTCGATTACGAGCCAGAATGGCAACAATGGGTCGACAAAGCCATCCCTGCGATGGCATCCTTGCAAATCCCTCTTGCTCAGGAAGTTGATGAAACCCCTGTCACTGTCGAAGTCGAAGTGGTCGAAGAGGTCAAAGTCGAGAAATCCAAAGAAAAATCCGAGTGGAGTGCAAAAAACCCCTACAGTTCCAATATCACAGAGTGTTATGTTCTCAATGGAGAGGGGTCGAAAAAAGAAACACGACACATCGTCTTCAGTCTTGGTGATTCAGGTCTCGATTACAAAGTCGGAGATGCGCTTGGTGTTGTTCCTGAAAACCCGCCGCACATCGTCGAGGAATTGCTTGAGTTGCAAGGTTGGAATCGGGATGAAATGGTCTCCACCCACAAAGGTGAAAGAACCCTCTACGATGCCTTGAAGAAGGATTACGAGGTTCACATGGCCAACAAAAAGTTTGTGCAGTCTTTGACGGAGAAAATCGTTTCAACAGGCATGTCCATTTCAATGAGAATCGTGAAACGAAGCAGAGACAACGTCAAGTGGTCATCTTCAGAAGAAGGAGATCTGCCGCCAGGTCTCAACTCAAGCTTGCCGGCAGATAATCCAGCATCCAGAGTGGAAGCGATTGTTGCGGACTCAAAGGCCATCGAGGATTACCTCTGGACTCGCGATTATGTGGACATCATGCGAGAATTCAACGTGAAATACACACCGGAAGAATTCCTTGACCTTACCGACCGACTCAAACCTCGTTTGTATTCCATTGCATCCTCGCATGACGCTCATCCCGGGTATGTTGAACTGACGGTTGGTATCGTTCGTTTCAATTACCATGACCGGCAACGCGGTGGTCTCTGCACGCAGTACATGGCGGACGAGGTTGTCGTGAACGAAACACCGGTTGGAGTGTTTATGTCACCAACAAAATCCTTTGTACTGCCGGACGATTTGAGCACCGACATTATCATGGTCGGTCCAGGAACAGGGATTGCACCGTTCCGGGCGTTCATGGAGCAGCGTGTCCACGACAAGGCCCCGGGTCGTAACTGGTTGTTCTTTGGAGACCAGTCTGAGAAAACGGAGTACTACTACAAAGACGAAATTGAAGGATGGCTTGACGGCGGACACTTGTACAAGTTTACGACTGCATGGTCTCGAGATCAAGAAGAGAAAATCTACGTTCAACACCGACTGAAGCAAAACGGTGCGGAGGTTTGGGAGTGGTTTGAAAACGGAGCCTACTTTTACATCTGTGGCGACAAACAATACATGGCCAAGGACGTCCATCGAGCTTTGATTGAAATTGCCATGGAGCACGGTGGTATGTCGGAAGAAGACGCAACCCATTTCATCGAGAAAACAATGATGAAGGAACAAAAGCGCTACTTGCGTGACGTGTACTGAACATCTCGTCAGTCATCGTCGATGTGAAACGCCCACACCGAGTGCTGTTGTCCATCAACAATTCGCTTCTCAACGCACACAACAAAAGGAGATTTTCTCAGCGCTCTGGATAGAATGTGCGCCTGAATTGGTCGCTTCTCTCGTTCAAGCGCGTGGATAATCTCACGGGTTGTAAGCGGTCCATGCACTCGAAGGTGTCCGACAATCCAGTCGGCGTGTTCACGCTGAAGACGTCGCTCCTCTGTCCATCGCCTCCGCATAGGTATTGAAACACAAACACCTGTTTAAACACATGTGCGCTAAGAAAAACTCATGCCTGAAGGACCTGAGATTCATCGGGCTGCAAACAATCTTCGCAAGGTACTGGAAGGAAACATCATCACACACGTCGAATGTCCGTA
>PBSP01000035.1 GCA_002726845.1 Methanobacteriota archaeon
TCGCAACGTTTTTCTCAGCATATCTTCGAATGCGAACAGAATGGTGTACCTTCTGGGCCTTCAAAGAGAATCTCATCGCCGGAACGACCGTTGAGGGGTGTGTAACTGAAAGCCATATTTCCATATATAATGATCCTAGACCCGAAGTTGCTCAAACAGTGGAACAACTTTGGCCTACAGCGTTGGGTGATTTAACAGCATCCGATTATCTTCGACCGGGTGGTGCGGTTGGTTCGGGTGATTTCTGGACCATGCTCCCCGGGGCGGTCAACACCTTCGCACTGATCATCTCATCGTACACCATCGTATTGGCCCTCAAGGTTGCCAAGAGCCATGATTACAAGGCACCCAGTGGCGTGTTTGGAAAATTGATGCCAACCAAGAAAGCTGCCATTCGAAACTACCTCATCATTACCCTTGCTTTGGGAACGATGTTCATTGTGCTGAAGTTGGTTGAATGGAGTCACCTCATCGCAGAAGGATTCACCATCGGTACCGAACAAGGATCCATCTTCTACGTCGCAACTGGTGCGCACGGCGTTCACGTGTTCGCAGGTTTGTTGATCATGCTGTACATGGTGTTCAAAGCCGATACGGTTGAGTGGGACGAGGAAAATGCGCAAGGTATTGAGTATTTCGGACTCTATTGGCACTTTGTCGATCTTGCGTGGGTCGTGATTTTCCCAGCATTTTATTTGTATTGAGGTGGTATAATGGGCGAGCACAAATTGATTCTAGGCAAGGACATCTACTTCTGGAATTTCATCGTATTGATGGTTTTCACTTTGTTTGAAGTTGGAGCTGTGTTCTTTGAAGAATGGCCAGGAACCGACATTCCAATCAGTCTCTACACGGTATGGGGCATCCTCATTGTCGTTGGAATTGTCAAAGGATTCGGTATCGGTGCGTTCTTCATGCACCTTTGGGACGACCCGCGTATCTACCTCCGTGTCGCTCTCTTCCCTACCATCTTCGTTCTCTTGATGCTCTGGGGAATCGGTCTTTCAAATCCTGAAGGCGTTACTGGTCTGCCAGGATGGTGCACACCGAATTGGGACTCACTTGTTACCGAGCGCTAATACATAAACACAGCAATTTATTAATTGCGCAGTTGAGGTTTAACAGGCTGGTTTAAGACTCAGGCCCAGTTGGTGTGGATAACGTGATTGAAATGGAGCAGAACAACAGCAGAATTCCTACACTACTGGCTTGCATCATGGTTGCATGCCTCTTGTCTGTAACGCTGATGGGTGCCCCTGCATCAGCATACAACGGAAACGAACTGAACAAAGTGAGCGTATCCAATTTCGCACTTCCAGATCAGAACAATTCCGTATACAATCTTTCTTTTGCAACCGAAGAGATCGTAATCGTCTCATTCCTGTTCACGCGCTGTCCGGATGTATGTCCGGTCATCACGCAAAACCTGAAACTGGTGGAAAACACATTACCCGATAATCTCCAAGACAAAGTAGGATTTGTATCGATTACGCTTGATCCAAAATACGACACTGCTGAAGTACTCACCGAGTATATGGAACGACACGGCGTCGATTGGCCGCATCTTACGGGAGATGTGGACGAAGTGAGAGACGTTTGGTCGAGTTTCGGCATCTACACTGAGGAGTACATCCTCGATCCTCATGATGACAACATCAGTGATATGGAGGGCCAGGTTCACAACTCCAGCGTTGTTTACGTTACCCCTGAAGGAACAAGTCAGGAACTCATGTATCTTCCCACTGGAATGACCATGACCGCCGCTGCTGCGAGCGAAGCGGAATGGACACTGAACACATCCAAGACAGAATACGGCACCATGGTAAACGGAATCAACGGTTACGATTCCCCGGAGGACTGGAGATGGTGGTGGAGCCTCAAATTATACAACGCAACCTCCGAACAATGGGAAACATCCCCTGTTGGTGTTGATAGCGTCAACGCTCTGGAAGTGCCGCACATCGCATGGCTGGCATCAAATGCCAACGAAAGCCTCCTTCATACACCAATGGGAGACACGCCGAGTGTGCAGATTGTTCATCCCGATAACACAACGGCATTCAGCAACGTATCCTCCTTCACTGGGTATCACCTAACACAGGGCGCCTTTGATGGAGCGGGCATTGATGTGGACATTCAAGACAGTCAATACGGCCATTTCTTGAACAGCATCGATGGAGAGGCAGCACCGAGCGATTGGAGTTGGTGGTGGTCGCTGCGAGTTTGGAACGAATCCTCCAGTGCTTGGGAGAATTCCGATGTTGGTATGGATCTCATCAATGAACCCATGACCTTAGCTTGGGCTCCGAACAGCACCGCCCACGACGATATCCCCAGCCCTGGATTCGCAACAGTTGACAACGACGAATGCAGCGGACACGGTTGGGTTATGGGATCGGGAGGCAATGCGCATTGCATGTGTGATGAGGGTTACGAGTGGGCAGAAGGCGATGTGATGATGTGCGTTGCTGTGCAATCCGACCCTGAGTACACGCTGGGACATTTTGCTTACACGTACATTCTCGATGAGGAGAGAAAACCTCGCGTTCGCTACATTGATGACTCGTGGATGGCCTCTGAGTTTGTTGAAGACATCGTTCAACTCGCTGATGAGGACAACATCGTTGAGAACGATAACGAACGAATCCCATCAATCGGTTTGCTGCTCTCTGTTGCTGTCGTTTCAATGGCAGCAATTTCTCTGCGCTCAAAATCTGAGTAAGCAAGCGAAAAGAGTTTGATAGAGAGGGTTGTGGCCAAAGCACTGCGGAGGTCGCATAGCCAGGTATTGCGCCGGATTTGAAATCCGGTGTCTTATGACTCGGGGGTTCAAATCCCTCTCTCCGCGCCATCAATTATGAGAGAAGCATTCACAAACTCCAGTACTTCTCATTATCATATGGGCCGAGGGTTGCTGGGCGTTCTTCTTGCATCTCTCTTCTTGCTTGCTGGATGTCTTGCACCCGTCTCGCCCGATTGGGGAAGTGACCTTTCGGTAGAGCGAGATGATGGGAGTTTCACATTCACTTCCCGAATGTCCGGCGAAACCGTGAGTTCAAATTATACTGAAGTCGGTTGTTCGAACGGCACCATTGGCAATGACCATCAAGGCAAAATCAAGTTTGAAGGATACATGAGTGCGAGCCAGATTTACGACTCGCATGATGCAGAATTGACTCAAGACATCGCTTTCGCAACCTCTGCTGCCGTAGCGATTCAATCCATGTCGTTTCAAGATGCTAAAAACATCGTTTCTGGTGAAGGTGAACGTGTTGAGATCAAAGATTGGAGCAACCCCGTAGGGCCAGAGACGGGTGCTGGAACCGCCAATGTTGAGAAAATCGANCGNGANTCCGANACCAAATGGTTCGTTCTCGGTCTCATTCCTGCAAGCGAGAGCATCAATGACGGTATTGCAGCGTTGGGCAAGTACCACCAGCCGATACGCATCAGCGGTTACCTCGCTAAGGACGCCGAAATGAACCTCATGGGGGGCATGTGGAAGAACGATCTCGGAGTATCGAGCGATTGCATCGCAAAAGTAGGGAATCAAAACATCAACCAAATGTACGTCCTTGTGACGAAGATTGAACTTGCAGACAGCGTTGTAAGTTTGGATGGCGACGATGATGATGAATACACCTATGGTGACGTGGCGTTACTAGGACGCACAGGATTTGTCCTGTTCCTACTCGTTGTCGGAATTGGCGGCGCTGTTGGGTCGTACATGTACTCTTCAATGCGCCTTCGCATGAGTGCTCGAAGCATCGCCCTTACACTGCTTGGAAAAGAGGGCGTTGACAAGGCGGCTCAAGTACAGAAAGATGTTGCTGACGCAGCGCGCTCTGGCATGAAGACACCCGAGCAGCGGCGTACTGAACAACGAAAACAAAGCAAACCCGTCGCAAAAGAAAAGAAACCAAAGAAGAATGAAGACGATGGTTTTGGAGCTTTCTCAATCGACAGTGCCCTCAGCGGTGGCGATTCCTCAGATTCTCGTACGGAATTCGGATCCGGAAGCTCCGTCGTCGCATCCGATGATGCGAAGAGGGTCGAACGAGAAGTTGGGCAAATGGATTCCTTTGTACCTCCTACCTCAACGTTCGGTGGCGGTGCACCCGTTACAAGCTCGGTCTCATCCGCACCAACATCCGTTCCTTCCTCGCGAGAAACCAAGCCTGTTGCGTCCTCGGCTGCAGAAGAACAACCGAAAGTTCGACGACGCAAAGTTGTACGAAAGAGCAAGCCAGAACCCGAGGTTGCGCCAGAACCCGAACCTCAAGACGATGAGAAGGCAGTTTGGCAGGAAGAGGACTTCTCAGACTTCAGCCTTTAATCCCATGAGACATCCTGGGCGCCTCTGAAGACGATTTGATTGCGATGCCATTCGAGTGATGCTGGCAATTGCAGCAGAGGTTCACCGTCCGCTTGAATGAAGGTTGAATGTCCAACAGGAACATCCGAAGGTAATCCGTTCTCATCGATGGGACGTAGGGTAATTCGATTCACATCCATTTGCTCAATGCCCCATTTTCCAACATGTTTTCCTTTCTTGACCGGCCCCATTAACGACAGCATTTGCAATCGACTGAGTCGATATGCGAGGACGATTGAACCGTTGGTCCGTGTTGGATACATGTCTGGTACCACACGGTAGCCTCCACCAAAGGTTTCACCCGTCGTTACCGTCATCATGGTCAAATCCTGAACAGTTGGCTCACCATCATCCAACGTCAATTCAACCTTCCTTCGTGGCCAAAACGGGATGGTCGTGACACCGAGATAGGTGTACTTCTTTGGCCCTTTGATCCACTTTGCCCTTCGCAATTTGGCGCGACTGATTGCGGAGGTGATGCCTGCGTCGGATTCGAGGAACACCCATCGCACGGTTCGACCTTCGTTCTCTGGTTCACCGTCCCAATGATTTGAAGGAGGACTTGGATAACCGTCTTCGGTCGGAGCAGCAACCGCTTCCAAACGCCATGCTCCGCAGCTTCGGTCCACGCCATTGATGAGAACGTCAATGGCTTGATTGAGATTTTTGCGAGAGATTCCGTGGGTAATGCAACAATCGTTTCCCGACCCGTACGGAATTTGCCCAAGTGGAATTTTTGAACCGCGCAAGCCAGAGGCTACCTCGTGCACGATACCGTCGCCGCCAACGGCTACCACGAGCGGTGATTCTTCCTTGCTCGCTTCAAGTTCCGTCCTGATTTGATGAGCAAGTTCAGCACCATGACCGATGCGCTCGGTCATGTGTTCAACAACCTCGAATCCCTTCTCTATCAGCCTTTTTTTGATGTCCGGCCAAGCCTTGCCGCAACGAAAATCTCGACTTGCGGGATTGATGATGAAATGGGCCTTGACCATACAGTTTCCTAAATCTTGTACAGTTTCAATGTATCCATGGATGAACGAACAGACTCATCAACTCGATACCTTTCGGCATCGATGAGGACCCTCCATGTGGACCAAAGAAGACGAAGCGTTCATGCAGCATGCACTTGATGTTGCAGAGCGAGGAAGGGGGCGTGTTGCACCCAATCCTCTGGTCGGTTGCGTTCTTGTCAAAGAAGGGGAAATCATTGCAGAAGGTTGGCACGATCATCTTGGAGGACTCCATGCTGAACAAATGGCAATACACGATGCAGAATCAAAAGGAAACTCTCCGAACGGTGCAACCGCCTATGTTACGTTGGAACCTTGCAATCATTATGGACGTACACCTCCATGCACCGAAGCATTGCTTTGGTCCGGTGTTAAACACGTCATCGTTGCCCATCCAGACCCAAATCCAACCGTTCGCGGCAAAGGTTTCCAAGTATTGAGAGATGCTGGTATCTCTGTTCAATCCGGTCTTCTCGAGGATCAAGCCGCTGAACAAATGAAACCGTTCCTGTACTGGTGCGAACATCGTCGTCCGATTGTAACGGTCAAACTTGCAGTTGATGCGAACGGTTCTGTCGATGACAATTCAGCAGAGTCAAAACGATTCACAAGCGAGGCATGTCTCGATGAGGTGCATCGACTGCGTATGGATTGTGATGCGATTCTCGTTGGTGCAGAAACCGTAGAACGGGACGACCCATCCCTCACCGTTCGACGCATCAAAACCGAACGACAACCGCTGCGCGTCATCCTCGACCCGAAAGAACGCACCAACAAGAACGCAAAGGTCTACAACGACGGCGGCGAAACCATCCGTATCGGTCGTGAATACAATGGCTTGCTGCCCCTTTTGAATCGACTAGGTGATATCGAAAAACAGCGGTTACTGGTTGAGGGTGGACCAGCGACCATCCATGGATTTCTTTCCGAAGGACTGGTTGATGAATTCTACTTGGTGCAGAGCCGTGTTGAGCATTGCGAACCCGTGCCCTCAAACATCGATAGCGATATCCTCGAACGCTCTGGACTGGTGTTGAATCACGAGGAACAGTGGGGCGAAGAATCGGTTCAGGTTTGGATGCGAAAGCTGTCGCAGTAATGTGAATTTAAAGCGGGCGATGCAGGATTCGAACCCACGTCCCCGGCTCCGAAGGCCGGAAGGATATCCAGACTACCCCAATCGCCCAAATCTTCCGAGTTGCCTCCCCTTTTTGAAGGAGTTGTTCAGAATCCTAAGTCTCGGAGCAACAACAAGAGGAACACAATGGCAACGATGTAAAGCGAGAGAATGACATAGCCAAGGACATAGCCTGTAATCGCAGAAATGCGTCCAACACCCGTTTTCGATGCTTTATTCGCACCAATATGACCGAAGATAATCGCCAACAGCGCAGGGAGCCATGCGAAGAGGCATAAATCGAATTCATCCAGAACAACCGCAAACATCGTCGTTCCTGCACCAATCAATCCTAAGACGAAACCAGCAGTAGCGGCGTTGTTGATTGTTTTCATTTGTACATGAATAACATTCGTAGTACCGGCCTGAACGCTTGGAATCTGTTGAACGGTAACAGATTGAATTGGGACCGAGGCTGGTTTCTCCCTCGGTTCCTGTGGCTGCATAGCGGGAAATTCACCACTGAGATGTTCAACGTTTCGGCGACGCTAGGCTCACAATGATGCGCCTGCACCGAGCGAGCCGAGGAAAATAAACGGCAAGAGATAACCGAGGAGCGTCAAATAACCGAGAATCAAACCTGCTACACCTTGGCCACCACCAACACCAGTTTTACTTCCCTGCGAGGCTCCTATGTGCCCAAAGATCACGGCTAGGAGTGCGAACAGCCAGCTAAACAAGAAAAAGAAACACAGGAACGGTATGAATCCAAGGGCAAACGTCGAAATTGCGAGTATTCCCATAACAAGTCCAGTTGTTGCAGCACCGTTTGAGTTGCTTTGTGGAATCATGATGTTCTGAGCCATGATGGGTTGCGGTTGTCCGTACATCATCGGTTGCGGTTGAGTTTGCATTACGGGTTGCTGAACGGGAGCCGATTGTATCGATACGGACGGTGGCTGCACGTTGGGACCTTGAGGCTGCATACCTAGGCCTATGCATCTTAGATATTCAACTTCTCTGTTCAAACGGCCTTCGGTGCTGCCTGGTTGACGGCATCCGAAACACCTGCAGCATATCGCTCAAAATTATCGTTGAACATGTGGGCAAGTTTGTCGGCCGTTGTATCGTACGCGACCTTGTCGTCCCATGTCGTTCGAGGTTGCAGAACTTCACTTGGAACGCCAGGACAGGACGTTGGCACTTCAAAGCCAAATCGTTCATCGATGACGTATTCAACATCGTCCAAATTTCCGTCNAGTGCTGCATTAAGCATGGCTCGAGTGTAACGGATTTTCATACGACTNCCCACNCCGTAGGGGCCGCCGTTCCAACCGGTGTTNATCAACCAAGCTGTTGANCCATGCTGCTCCATCTTGGCCGACAAGAGGTCAGCATAGACGCCGGGATGCAACGGCATGAACGGTTCACCGAAACAGGCGGAGAAGGTTGCTTGCGGCTCTTTGACGCCGACTTCGGTTCCTGCTACCTTCGCGGTGTAACCCGAAATAAAGTGATAAGCAGCCTGATCGGGCGTAAGACGAGAAATCGGTGGAAGGACACCAAAGGCATCGCATGTCAGGAATATGACGTTTTGAGGATGCCCTCCACAAGAATTCATGGTCCGGTTTTCGATAAATTCTATGGGATAAGATCCACGAGTGTTTTGTGTTTTGCTCACGTCGGTAAAATCTGGAACGCCATCGCTGTCCAAAACCACATTCTCGAGTACAGTCCCTCGTCTTCGTGTGGTTCCAAAAATGGCCGGCTCGTCCTCTTCGGACAAATCGATCAATTTCGCATAACAGCCTCCCTCAAAATTGAACACCCCGTTTGCTCCCCATCCGTGCTCATCATCACCGATAAGAGCCCGCCTTGGGTCAGCGGAGAGCGTTGTCTTTCCGGTGCCGGAAAGTCCGAAGAAAACCGCTGTGTTCTCACCGTTGGTGTTTGCGGAACAATGCATCGGCAGTATACCTTTCTTGGGGAGGATGAGATTCATAATTGAGAAAATGGATTTCTTGATTTCTCCTGCATAGCGAGTTCCACCAATAATGACCTCTCCTGCAGCATGGTTGACAATGACAAAACACTCAGAATTGAGCGAGGCATCGTTCGCCTGGAAATGAGGCGCGTGAAACACGGTAAATTCGGGAGTGTGTGAAGCAAGTTCTTCCACCGAGGGTCGAATGAACATGTTTCGGGCGAAGGTGCTGTGCCATGCGTTGTGTGTGATCACACGAATGGACAAAGCTTCGGACGGTTCTGCTCCACAGGCTAAATCTTGAACGAACAGTGCGTCTTGTTGTGAAAGGAAATCGACCACTTGTGAGCGCATTCTCTCAAACGTCGCAAGATCGGTTGACACGTTGACCTTCCCCCAGTTGACGTCGCTATTGGTGGTTTCTTCATCGACAATGAACTTGTCGTTCGGTGAACGCCCAGTGCGCTCGCCCGTTTCGGTTACCAATGCTCCGTGTGCACTCAAAACACCTTCGTTTTTCGATAACGAAATATCGATCAGCACATCGGTGTCAAGGTTCCAATGTACCGCTCCAGACGGATTGATTCCGTGTGCAGTAAGAGGGGTCGATGTCGGGGTGGAAGTCTCCGCCATAATTGCGGCTGTCGCGGACCATCTTTGTCCCTTTCTCTCCGGCAGTGATAAAATCAGGCTGATTCTGAAAGGCGTGGAGAAGGTTTGAAACGGGACTTTGCTAAGACAGAAACATGGAGGAGGACCCATCAGACCACGATTCCGTGGAAGACGACGTCCTTCGCGCCAACGAGTTCCGACGTGGAGGGGGAATCGAACTTGGTCAATTCATGATTGAATCGTTTGATGAGGATGTCAAAGACGAACCGGTCGCTGCCCCACAAACGGTGGATGAAGCCATCGGAGAAATGGCCTCCCTGTTTCAGGGCGAGGGGGAGCTTCGTGATGAACCGGGTTCAGTTCAACGAGACGGTACGGTCGAACAGGCTCCCTTGCCCGACAGCGTCACGGACATGGCTGTTCATGGCGAGCGAAGACTTGGTTTTGGCCTTCTCGCAGGAATGGTCCTTGTGTGGTCGGTCCTGGGGTGGGTTGTTGGAACCGCTTTACCTCCCTTTCTTGGCGGGCCTCTCCTCATTGTGATGGGGCTCTCGGGCCTGTGGGCTGGCGAGAAGTGGATTCCGAACCCAACGATGCACCTTCTTGGAGTGACATGGGTCATTATTTCGATGAAAATTCTGTACGGTTTTGCCCTCGACGTGCATCATTGGGGTTGGTTGGATGATTCCCCTGCCGGGGCAGACCTATCGCTTGGGATTTTCTTGTTGATCTTGGTTGGATTCAATGTGCTAATCGCTCAGCGTCACGATGACGATGCCATCGCTGCACAGGCCACGCTGGTTCTTCTCGCACTTGGAAGTGCCACGGGCGCCTTGTACGATGAAATCGGTGTGGCGGGAATGATTCTTCTGGGAACCCTTTCAATGCACGGACTTGCACTGCTCCGCAATTCAGGCAACCTTGCCAGCCTGGGCATTGCCGTATCCTATCTTTGGATCGGGTTGCATGCTTTCTCCAACAATTGGTCGATTGCCAACATCGAAATTGTTTCGTTCGATGATGACCTTCTGCTGTTCATGTTGATGTTTGCAGTTACAGCAACCAATGCTGTTGTCGCAACACAATTTCACAAGGCTGAGAACTGGTTTTCTTCCGCTGCAAAATCTCTTGGGCTTGGCAAACCAGGCTTGTGGGCCATTTCCGTCGGCCTCGGAATGATTGGTGCGCTTCTCTCCATCGCTGCCAATCGAGATGAGACCGGTTATGCATTGGCGCAATTGTTGCTGCTGATGAGTGCCTTTGGAGGATCCTATCTGGCCGTACGTGGCGTTGAATGGAAACGCTTGGCACCGTTCATTCTTTTCCCAGCACCGTTTCTGCTCATCCTTGTCGTCGTTCTCAATCTTGAAGTGGTTTCCATCAACATTGCAAATCTAAACGCATACAGCATCTATGCAATCCTTACCGCACTGTTCACGTCCGTAGCCTTGCTAAGAAATCAGCAGGCTGTTTCGGATCATGTTTTGTGGTTNGGNGGTATNGTGATGGTGATTCTTCTNACGCTCCTCATTCCTGCAGAACGCGATGGATGGCGTCTTCTTGTCTCCCAAGCCTCTGTATGGATNGGTCTGTCCTGGCTTGGAGTCCAACGAAAGTCTCCCTCCATCTCNGGAGTGGCAGTTCTGATGCCCTGGATTTGGTTGCTTCTGTTCGCNACCGATGTTGAATCGCGGATGTTTTCAAACGACTTCATTCCTGTCGTTTTGGATGAACAANATGTTGCTGCGTGGATGCTCGTGCTCATCGTTCAGCAACTGTACGTCAATCTCAGCCAGGGTCAAGCGACCCTCAACCTTGCAGGAAGGCTCGCTGGGTTGAGTGAACTTGGTGCGCGCGCACGTGATTCAGGTTTGTTGCAATTGTGGAATCTGTCTTTCGTCCTTTCTTTGGTTTCTGTTTGGGGTATCACGCGCATCGGTGGAATGCCAGCATGGGGGCTTGTCGGAGTCATGGCTGCAATCCTCATCTTCCACGGAACGCTGGTGGCTCTTGGCCAACATCGCGGTCAACCAAGAACTATGTTGGTGGCTTGGAGTATCTTTGCCCTTCATTTCGGATGGAAATTTGGCCACACCTCGATGTTCGCTGCTACAATGGTCATCGGATCGTCGCTCATGTTGGCCCATACCGATCGATTCCTTGAAGATCGAAACACAACAAAGCGAAATCAGACCAATGGCATCGTCACATTTCAACTTCTTGTAATGGGCGCTTTACTGGTCATTCCAGCTCTTCGAAACAATGCTTCACTGGAATTGACAAACGCTGAATGGTTTCCTCAAGGAGTTCAAGATGCGATTATGATGGGGTTCATTTCGTTTGGAACGTTGTTCCATTACATGCGGCGCGTGACCAAAATGGACCGATTGTTACCACCAACGCTGGCTACAGTCACCATGGTTGGGATGATGTTGTTCACTGGGGTTACGCTTGAAATCGGCTTGCTTACGACAATGGCACTGTTGAGTTTTGTTGGTTCTGGTGCTTATCTCGCAATCCAGGGCGAGTGGCGTTCCGGTCTTCGTTCGGTTGCTCGACGTCAGGAACGTCTGCAGGACATTGAGTCAAAACAACGCGTACAAATGAGCTACAATCAAACCTCCAAAGAAACCGGTGTCGAGTTCATTGACCCAGCGATGATCGAATTGGCAGAAAAACAGAGGAAGCGGTCCAAGCGAGCCGGTTCCATCGGCGATATGGATTTGGAACTTGGTGACATCCAACATCAACCGAGCATTGTCCTGTCGTTCCTTGGCGTCACAATCTTCGCCTCAATGTTCTTTGCCTATCTCACTGGCTCAGGTCTCATCGCCTTGCTCATGATGGGTGGTATGTCCTTTTTGTTCATCAGTCTCGCTCGAATGCGTGCCGACTCACTCAACCTAAGATTGGTTGATGTGTTGGGTGTTGAAATTCCTATTGCCTTGACCATGGGCGGCTTGGTGTTGGTCCACATTGCCTCGAGAATGACTCAAAGCACCGTGTCGCTTGAAGACCAATTCGATTTGTTAACGCTCATTGTTGCCTTGATTGCAATGGGAGGTTTTGCCCTCATCGGGCGCGATGATCTTGGCGTGAGAATACCGAATGTACTCGACATGGTTGTCGGCTTGTTGGTTATTGACCGTCTTGTTGCGGTAATCGCCGGAGGGGAACTTCCCATTCCAACCTTGACCAACCCACTCGAATTTCGAGAGATGTCGTGGATTATTCCAGTTGTCGGGAACGAAGTGTTGCTTCTTACAGCCGCACTTCTTTGGGACTGGGTTGAGCGTGAACGCCAGAAGCGAGGTTTGCAAGATCACCGAGGTGCACTCGGCCGAATTTCGTTTGCCGTCTCCATCGTTCTCCTTTCGTTTGGGCCGGCCGCATTGCTGGCACTGGGTTTGGTTGTCCTGCGTGGATGGGAATGGAAACAACCCGCAGTTCTCATGATTGCATTCATCGTACTGCCGGTCGCTCTGAATGAATTGGTTTG
>PBSP01000036.1 GCA_002726845.1 Methanobacteriota archaeon
ACCGCCATTGACCGTCCACTGGTGAGAATCATGTCAAGAGGGAGTCGAAAAATTGCGGTTATTGGTGCGGGTAATGTTGGAGCAACATGTGCGTTTGTACTGGCCAACATGAAGATAGCGGACATCGTATTGCTCGACATTTACGAGGGCTTTGCCAAAGGAAAGGCTCTCGATATGAGTCAAAATGCAAACGTGTTGAATTACGACGGTCGAATTACAGGGACATCCAATTATGCGGACATATCGGGTTCGGATGTTGTGGTTGTGACCAGTGGTTTCCCACGTCAGCCAGGAATGACAAGAGAGGATCTCATCGGTAAAAATGCTGAAATTGTAGCTCAAGTCGGGGCAGGTATTCGTGACCATGCTCCTGATTGTGTTGTTATCGTTGTCACAAACCCACTCGATCTGATGACGTACCACATGCAAAAAGTAACGGGCTTCGAGCCTCACAGAGTAATCGGCCAAGCAGGTATTCTCGACAGCGCTCGAATGGCCCACTTTATCGCCCTTGAATTGGATTGTGCTGAAGAGGATGTGAGTCCGATGGTTCTTGGAGGTCACGGTGATACAATGGTGCCTTTGCCACGTTACACCACGGTCGGGGGAATACCAATAACGCAACTCATGACACAAGAACGAATCGATGCCATTGCTGCCCGTACTGCAGGTGGAGGTGGAGAAATTGTCAAATTGCTTGAACGTGGTTCAGCATTTTACGCACCAGGATCGGCTGCGGCGATTATGGCTGAATCCGTTCTTAACAACCGACGTCGATTGATACCTGCTTCATGCTTGTTAACCGGTCAGTATGGGTTGGAAGATGTTTACATCGGCGTGCCATGTATCGTTGGTTCAAATGGTGTTGAGAAAATATTTGAATTGGAACTGACCGATGAGGAACTCCATTCATTGCAAACTTCTGGAAATTTCTACAAATCACAACTCAGGGACGTTTTGAATTATTCTTGATTGTTTTTGGATTTCTTTAATCCCAAAGAGGTAACGCGAAATACGGGTTCTTCGTACGAGTTCAAATGCCAACCAACAACCTGTGGTTACAACAAAACAGCCCAAAAGAACCGCAAGAATACCGGTCACATTGTATTCTTTGGCAATGCTGAGACCTGCGAAAGTAATCGGCATGTGGATGATGTAAAAGGGATACACTCCTTGGTTGAGATAGGACAACGATGGACTGGGTTTGTTGAGTAAAAGGGCACCCCAAGAAAAGATCGTGAGACACCAAAACCAAGCATGAAAACTATGAATAAAGCATGCTAGGATGGTCATCTCATTGTGAATGATGCCATTTTCAAGCCATCCTCCATCGATGTAGGGGATGCCATCGTTACTTTGCTGGACTCGCATCCATACGAACGTCAATGTCAACAGGACGGTTACTGCTGTAATTGCAACTCGATGTTTGTCGATGAATTGATAATACGTATTTTTCGCAACAATACACATGTATCCAAACAAGAAGAACACGAGATACCAAAACCACTCATACCCGATTCCGATAAATCCAGGGAACCAGGGTTTGAAAACCAACTCTGTCGTTGATAACAAAACCGGAAGTAAAACAAAAATCCCTAAGCCAGATTTTATGGTGAAACTGGAACGACAAAGCCTTGCCAATCTGCCTTCTGGATATTTTTGCACGAAATGGAACATTGGAACCAACAACAAGGAGTACAAAAATAAATTCCATAAAAACCACAGATGTCCAAGGGCGATGATTTTACCGAAGAGAGGCACCCAGAAGACGAACGATGTTACGAAAATGTGGAGAATGAACGCCTCTATCGTTTCAAATGCATTGTTCCCTTTCAAATCCACTGAACCCGTGAAAATACCACCAAGGAACCCCATCGTCCACATCCCAAAAAACATTGGAACAAGGAGACGTTGGAGACGTTCTGTAAGGAAGGTACCCCATGTTCGACGCTTGAAAGCAAATGCAGTCCCCATTCCAGATATCATGAACAATGCTGCAAGGCGCCACTGGTGCATCCAATGAAGAAACATACTCACCGGAGATATCGATTCTGCACTGTAATCGTTCCCTTCGTTTGCTATCTCCAGCCGTTTTTCTGGATCGTCTGTGATGTTCGGATTGATGGCATCACCGTAGGTTGACCAATACACTCCAATGGCTACGTGAAACGGTATAAGCAAACCGAACAGTAAAACTCTGAGCCAATCAATGTCGTATCTTCTGGGGTTTTTCTCTGGAGGAGTGGTTTGATTTGCATCCGCTTTATCACGATTCACAACCGATGTTGGCTGTGTTTCCATATCAACAACTCAGAGTATTATCTAATTATACTATACGGCTGTTCGTCGAATTACCAATGCGAATTCATCCCCGACACTAATAGCGTCCTCTGCTCCTTTCGAGACTTGCATTAGTTGCTTTCCCATTTGACCTCGGCTTCTCATGCGGGTGAGAATTTCTTGCCCAATATAGCAGCCTTTTGATTGATGAACAAGTCCTTCTAATCCGCAATTGAAAGGATTAACTTTCGGTGTAATTTCATAGCCTTGATAGGGTATCAAATTTCGAGTACGATAGTCTGTAAACTCTGCCTCACTCAATGTTGAAACAAGAGGTTTCGATTGAGATGTGATTACAATCCAGCCCAAATACGACTGAGATACCGTTGCTCCCTCCTTTTGTGGAAAGGGTTTGGTACTTGCATAAACGCAATTCAGTGAAGTAACATCGCGAATGGAAACCTTTTGTTGGAGTATCCGTGGTTGGAAGTGATTCAATACGTTTTCTTTGTAAGGTCCATAACCAACTACTGCACAGTTTTCTCCAACTTCAACCACATCAATGACATCGATAATTTTGGCTTTTTTGTCGGTAAGTACTGTACTGCAGGATTGTTCAACCTTGTTGGTGGACAATCCATCGATGAACGACCAGCGATCCACACCAGAAATGATGAGCACATAAGCATCAAGCTCGATGATGCCCATGATGTTTCCTCAAGAGAAGGATTCACCGCAGCCACAGGAGCTTGAAGCATTCGGGTTATTGATTTTGAATCCACCACCCATGAGACGGTCGACATAATCAACTTCAATCCCATCGAGTAAATGTGAGGAAGCATTTGGGACAAGGACACGGAAGCCCGAAATTTCGAGTTCTTGACAATCAATTTCTGTGTTTTCAACGATTTGTAAATCGTACATATACCCCGAGCAACCTCCAGACAGAACACCGACCAACAGAGCGTGGCTGCGGTCATCTCCAAAAGCATTCGAGAGCATTTCAATGGCTTTGTCTGTAATCGTTAAACTCACATCAACAACTTCAGGTTGAACCATTTCAATGGCAGGAGCAGTTTCGCAGGTTCCGCAGTCCATGTAGTGTCCACCAACTCGTCCATTATCAATCTGACTTTTTTTCAACGGCGTGCAAGTTTCTTTTTTCGTTCTTTATCCAATATCGTACATCGCCGAATTTGTTCTTTAGCGCGTTTCGCTTCTGCATCGGACAATCCTCTCGGAATGGATTGTTCGTAACATTTGATGGCATCCTTGAAACGTTCCATTTCTGCATAAGCGGTTCCCATGTTGTACAAGGTCTGTCCTCGTACATTCGACGGGTCAATCATCATTGCCTTGTGATAGGATTCAACACAAGCAGGATATTCTTCAAGATAATAATACGCATTACCCCGTCCGTTCAAAATTCGAATCACCATCTGACTGTCGTTGGCAAAAGAAGGTAATGCGCGATCAAAAGATGAAAGTGCTTCGCGATATTTCCCATCCTCCATCAATTGGATGCCTTGATTGTACCATGAGATGTCTTGATTCGCTACGGAACTTGAATCAGAAGACACAATGGGATTGATCTGAACTATTGACGCAGCATCGAGTGCTGCTTTCGCAAGGTCAACTTCAGGCTGAGCGGTGCTCTCGACTTCTTTCTTTATGGGCTCTATGGGTGTAAGTAATACATCGTTTGCAAGATTCTTCTCTTGCATCATTTGACTCTTTGGTTGGGCCTGGTCGCTTGTCAAAGGTTCGAGGGTTGGTTGCAAACTTGGCATGGGTTCAGGTGGTTCAGGAGCAAATGCTGGGGGCGTGGATGTCGGAGGAGGAGGTGGCGTTGGGAACGATTGATTGGTGGCTTTTGATTCCAAGTCGTTGGCTTTTGAATGGCATCGTTGAGCCGTTTCAAGATCGCCTGCTGCTTCAAGTGACTTGGCTAGTCCCTTCCAGTAGATTGGGTTGTTTTTGTCGCTTTGAATAACCTCTCTCCAAACCGTTACAGCCTCGATGTTTTCTCCTTTTAGCGTCAATGCTCTTGCTCGCTCAACCGACGGTCCTGGACTGATTAAATCCAAAGCATATTGTGCAAGCTGAGGCGCTTCAGGCATCGTTGGAGGAATTCCAGTAATGTACTCCAATACCTTCACTTCGGCTTCTCCGCAAGAGAGGAGTTTTTGTACAATCTCATCTCGAAGGTCAGCATCATCCTGGTTTTCCAGCAGAATCATACCGTGCGATAAGAGGCTACCGATATCGTCGTTTTCTTTAGCATACGCAATCATTTTCCGGCGCGCTTTAACGTGACGAGGGTCTAGTTCAATTGTGGTTTCAAACGCTTCTTTTGCACCCCTGTCGTTATCATTACGGGCATACAGGCTGCCAAGATTGTACCAACCTGAGGCAACAGAATCATCGATTTTCGTAGCATGTTCAAGGGCTGCAATGGCGTGATCGTCCAAATCCATTCGGGCCATTGCACCACCCGCAATTCGCCAAGCACCTGCGTGTTGAGCACCGATGGTTTTGAGGTGAGGTTTGAGCAATGCTAACGCTTTTTTGGGCTCTCCTTGTCGTATGAGATCTGTTGCCTCATTGGTTAGTTTGTCGAGATTAACTTCCTCCACAATCGGTCGTTCCTCGATTTCTGTTTCGATGGTCTCCTCGATCTGTTCCTCGATGATTTTTGTTGCGGCAACGACACTGGCGGCGCTTATCAGTTCTTCTTTATCGAGTGTCCCGTCGCCATCGAGATCATGATAGGCGGCTTCTGCGAGAATCGCCTCAGAATCTTGCACTCCGGTTTCTTCCATTACGACTTCTAATGTAGAATCTTGATGCGTTGCCTTGGTTACAGTTGATTCAATAGCATCAGGCACTTCTTCTACTGGAGCATGCATTGTGCGATTCAATACATCGGTCAAACTTGGATGGCCCGGAAAGAATTCCAATCCACGACGAGCCATTGCAGCTGCTCCGCTTTCGTCTCCGATTCGATCGTATAGAATCGCTAAGTTAGCGGTAGCAGGTGCGTGTTCAGGATTTAAATCAAGACAAATTTGGAAGGCTTGCCGAGCACCTCGGGCGTCCTGCTGTGCCTCGAGTAAAACGCCGCGGTTAAACCATGCCATATCGCTGGACGGATCGAGTGCGATGGCTTTGTTAAAGGCCACAAGGGCNTCTTGAGGAGAGTTTGTACGTGATTTGAATTCACCCTCTTCAATCAACGCNCGAACTTGAGCATCAACTTCGGTCTCATCACNGCCCAAATCAATCATTTCCTTTGGTTCTTGTTCGGAATCATTGACCGAAACATCACTGTAATCTGCTTCTTCGTCTGCCTCAACGTCATCGGACTCTACCATAGAACCCAATCCAGCCGACCTAAGGGCATCAGCCATATCGTTCATCAAAGCATCTGACATGTCATCGTCCTCGGTACGCATAGGCTTCTCCATCCTTTGGCAAGACTGTCATGGTATAAGCATAGTTGCTTCATGGTTAGCAAAAATCAATGGATTCAATTAATGCATCTTCGTAGGTACGTCATGGCGGAAACACCGTTGAAGGTGATGGGACTCTCGGGCTCTATAGGTCGAGCATCAAAAAATGGCATGCTTGTCGATTTGGCGCTCAGCAAGGCTGAGTCAAAGGGTGCTGACGTCATCTTTTGGGATCTCCAGGAAAAACCCCTTCCTCTTGTCGGGGAAGAAGGGTGCTGGAGCAATCCAATTGTCAAAGAATTTCAAGAACTCGCCGCTTCGTGCGACGCGTTCCTTGTATCGTCACCCGAATACCACGGAACGATGTCAGGTGTGATGAAGAACACATTTGATTGGGTCTATGAGAATCATGTTGGTGGAAAGGTCTTTGGTTTGATGTCAACTTTGGGTGGAATGTCAAATTCCAACACCTTGAACCACATGCGTATCATGCTTCGTTGGCTCCACGCCAACCCGGTATCTCAACAACTTGCTCTGGGTCACGTCAAAGAAGCATTTGCAGAGGACGGTTCGCTTGTGGATGAAACTATGGACCAGCGTTTGGAAAATCTTGTTGATTCGGTCTTGAAAACGGCAGAAATGTATCGCAGTTCGTGATGATATGAACGTTGGCCGCCCTTCTTTCGAGGATGATTTTGGTGGGGCTTATCTGTTGGTTGAGCCCGGTCAATTCAACTTGGGTGATGAAGTAGGGTCGGGTCATCCTAACGAATCACCTGTGAAAACCGTCGAAATTACTGAACCCTTTTTCTTGGGTGTTCGACCGGTTACTCAAGCGCAATGGGGTAGTATAATGGGGAGCAATCCTTCGAAATTCCAAGAGGGTTGGATTTCTGGCTTGCGACCGGTGGAGTCAATCTCCTACAACGATATTGAATTGTTTCTTGAACGTGTGAACGAAATAAAGAACGAATTCATTGGTTTTCGTGGCGTATGGAGACTACCGTCTGAGGCGGAGTGGGAATACGTAGCCAAAGCAGGAACCTCGACAAGGTGGTCGTTTGGTAACAAGGATTCTGAACTGGACGCTCACGGTTGGCATGCTGGCAACAGCGGCGCAACAACAAGAGAAGTTGGAGTGAAAAAAGCCAACCCTTGGGGATTCTACGATATGCACGGCTTGGTTTATGAAATTACATCAGACAGTTGGGAATCTTCCCACAAAAATCATCACGGAACACAATTACCAGTATCAGCAAAAATTGTTTCAAGTGTTGTTGCCAAAGGCGGTTCTTGGTTCACTGAATCGGATTCAACGCGTGCATCTTCTCGACGAAAACTTGGTTCAAATGAACGAAAGGATGGAGTTGGAATGAGGCTTCTATGGGAACCTGTAGAACCCATTGATTAATCTCCCGTTCGAACTTCAGTATCAGCTTCAAACTGCACTTCATCACTCAGTTGCTGGCCTTGAGGTACTCTGCCGGGGCCAGTATACCACTCAGCCTGATCTTTGTGGTCGACGATTTTCATCACATTCAAACCGATAAAAACCTTGATTCCTGCGTGAGTACGATGGACTACAGGAGAAACAGATTCATGGAATGTGTCGTTCATAAGATGACAAATTTCCGAAAAAGTGCGTTGACCGTTGCACAATTCCCACAAAGTGCTGTTTTTATCGAGTAAGGGGCGACGTAATTCATGCGGGGCTCTCATCAGTTTAGCGAACAGTCGTTCAACGCGCCCAAACCGCTTTTCAAATCTTAAGACAACCGTTTTCCCCGTCGCTCCATCGACGTCGGGGTGCGGTCCTGGTTCACCAGTACGACACCACCACACCGGCAATCGAACCGGATATTTCTGTGCTAAAGGGTGATTATCCAAGTCAACAAGATCCATTCTATCCCTCAAAAATCAGTCCACGTCCAAACAACAAGGCTCAGCATGGAAACAACGCCACATAATGCAGATAAACGAACGGTTTGCTGGCGTTTACCAAATTTGTCCAAGTACCATGTTAGTACACCGAAAAATGCCACAGCGACCCAAAGAAAATACCACAGGGGGCTTGTCTGAGCCATGCTTTACCATCTCACAGGGCTTCAAGGCTGTTTCCCTAAACGATCCAAGTATTGTTGACCGTAATGCTCCCATTGCTCCATACTCCATCCATCGGGGAGACCGTTGTCCGGTAGGGGAGGTCCTTTGATTGAAGCGGTTGCATTGATTTCTTGTTCATTCTGAGGTGTGTTTTCGACATTAACGGTGGTTTGCTGGGAAATAGGTGGCCCGGACATAGAATCGTCATCCATTGGTGATCCTGAAAGTTGCTTTCGGACAACAAGGAGTATAATCCCCAAAAGGACAATCCCAACTCCACCTGCAATCATCGTTGGACCGTTCATGCTACTTGAGAAAAACGACTCATCTGCAGGTGGTTGGGCAAACTCAATGTTGCGTGTGTCAGAGAATTTTATGGATTCATCTGTTGTCGAAGCAGAGAGTTGAATTTCGCCTTTGTATGGTCCACTCAATCGCTGAATTTCACATCGTATGTCCTTCATCGAATCTTTGTTTCGCTCGTAAGATAGAGACACTACTTGCGATTCTTGGTTCAATACAAGCACACCATCGCACATGATTTGCCACCCGTCGGGGTGGGTAAATGTGTACTGCATTTCTTCGGTTTGCGTGGATGAACTTGTCATGTTGAACCACGTTGTCGCAGATTTTTCGATGAGTATACTTCCAGGATTGGAAAGGCTCATCTCAACCTTTCGCTGCTGATCGACCATAATGAGATTCTGATGTTGAAGGCTCACCAAACTTCCTTCATCATTTTGCCCCCCTTCAACGAAGATTGTAATCACAATTCGCGTGTTGAGGGGGACATCATCTCCGACAACAACATCGACGATGAGGAGTTTGCTGGTACCCGCTCCCATAGGGAAGGTAAGGATCTCTCCTGATTCAGATGAAGGTCCACCTACTCCTGCAGTCAAAAAGGCCACAACATCGGTCGTGGGTGGTGAAGTTGACAACTCAAAACCAACATCCATGGTGGATTCAAGTGCATTGCCCACGTTGGTAACAGTTGCCGTGACTTGTTGTGTCGAGCCAACATGGGCATGTGTGTCCAAGGTTGATCCGTTCAATGTTGGAAAACTGATGCTTCCCGTAATCATGTCAACCGTAGCATAATTATCCTCAGGGTTGATGTCCTGACCTTCCGTTTCGACTCCAATCGTCACGGTATGAATTTCTCTTGCTGCTTCCGTCATCGGTACATAGATTAGAACTTCGATTTCTTGAATGCTTGCGCCCATGTAAGATACGCCAAGGTCAAATTCGTTTTGTTCAAGAATTACACCATCTTTGCGTAAATCGTACATCCACGAATCGGGGGTGTCCACAAGATAAACACTCACAGATGTTGGTCCATTTCCTTTGTTCTCTAGTTGTACATCGACAACGGAAACACCACCAGGTACCAGAACATCGGAATTTGAAAGAATCTCAATGCTTGCGTCGTACAGTGGTTCAATCCGAATGTTGTCGTAGGATGGTCCCTCGTATTGCGTACCGCTGCGCGTTGACGTGAGAATTGGCTTGAATTCCGGAGCTTTGTCGTTCGCTTGAGCATTTTCAGGGGCTGTTACTGCAACGTAAAACGATGTGCTAGCCCCCGGATTGATGACAATCGCTGGTCGCTGTTGTTCTTCAACGGTCCATCCAATTGCTGAATCAGAATCAACAGTTAAGGCGAAACTGTCTTGTCGAGTTGCTTGGTTTGTAATTGTGTATTGGATTTCTATGCGTTCACCAGCCGTAAGCATCGTAACCTCAGTGCTGTCGATATCGAGTTCAACAAGAGCATCAGAAATCATGGATGCCTGAACCGTAATCGCTTCAGTAGTTGATCGTGAGGTGTCGTTTTGTGCGACCAGTGTGAGCCAAAAATCACCTGTTTTGTCCGGTGTTTCGTTGGCAGGAACAGTCATCACACATTTTACCTCCTGTATCTGATTGGGAACGAGTCGGACGGATGGAGGTTGATCGAATGCTAAGCTCACACTCCACCCCGCATCCAGTGACTTTGATTGAACTTGCAAATCAAACACATCCGTTGCTTGTCCAATGTTTTCGACATCGACATAGAATGCGCATGTTGAGCCGGGTGGACATTTTGGTTTGGCTTCGGGCATGTGTATGTGGGGTATTCGGTCTGCTGAAACCTGAAATTGCATGGGTTCTTGGACAAAGAAATTAGGATTTTGTAGACTGGTGGCATTGAATGTCAATGGTACAAATCCAATCGTGGCATTGGCATCTGGTTGCAATTTCACGTCGATTTCTCTTGATTCACCAGGCAACAGGCGAACACCAGTGCTAGGATTGATTCCAGCGCCGTTTGGATAGGAATATGCAACGTTCCAATCATTGGGCAAATTCGTTACGGTCGGAAGGATAGAATCGCTGATGTTACCAGTATTGGACAAGAGCAGCCGAATCTTACCCCAGGCTCCAGGTATGGCTCCGTTGGTAAACACACCCGAGACATCTAAACTGTACTCCTCCATTCGTGCTGATTGATCGTAAACGATAACAAAATCATCAAAGTAGTAGCCTATATCTGTTCCTGATGAATCGCTTGTAAATGTAAATTTAAACCTCGAATTGGCGTGAAAATGCGTTGCAGGGTTTGTCGGAATCAGAGGGGTCGTATGCCCCATGTGGTTGTTGGAAATGGTTTTCCAATTTGACAAGGTCTCTCCAACGGTTCCAGCAATGTTTGCAAGTTCATCCCAGTTGCCAAGATTGTTGAACGCATACACTTTCATGTTGTCGTTGGGTTGCGCACTTCCAGCATAGAAGAAAGTCACTCCGTTGGTTCTTGTGGGATTTGAGACAATATCACTCATATCCCAAATGGGAGTCATCAAATCGGTTTGTAAATTGTTTGTGTAGGAACCAAATTGACCTTGACCGATGTGGCATGATTGCCCCATACTCAGCGATGTGTCCGAACTCGTGCCCCAGTATGGGCCTGTGTTCCAACCAAGAAGGGAGGTGCAAGTAAAATATGAATGAGCAACTGTGTAGTGTCGATTCAAGACATCATTTGCTGGGTTGTCGTCAATACCTTGAAACGACGGTTTAACCAGTAAGGTATGATTCCCTGCATAATTTACATACACATTGTAAAATGTGGCATTTGCTTGAGCGTTTGCTGTTAGACTGTTCATTGTAACCGTTCGATTGGCCAATTCAAAACGATCGTATTCATTGTGCAGAATCAGCAACTGAAGCGTAATAATTCCTGATGGTGTAACGCCATTGTTCCGAACAGTAACTTCAATATCCATCGGAGTTGCATTTACGGAATCAACAACATACAGATCTTTCGGACGCTCAAAACCAAATATTGGATGGTTTGAAGAGAACATCTTGTATTGGGATTCATCACTTGGGTTGGAGTAACGAATGGAAACATCGGTTGCCGATAGGTCGACGCCGCTGTTTTTTGCCGATAAATCAACTTGTTGCGCTGAATGAAGCTCGATATTTGTCACAGGTTGAATTGCGAGCAGCAGAAGCAAGAAGGCTGCCACACCAATCCTTCGCATGTCTCGGAATCAGCACCTATGTATTTGACTTATTCGTCCGAAGATTCTTCGTGTATTAAGCGCAATTTTTCTTCATTTTTACGTTCTTTTGCACGGGCCGCAAAATAGACCGTAAAGGACGGTATCAAGACCATCGAAAAACATCCAACCACAGCTGCTAGCGCCCACAAGAATTCTGTAGCTGCATCTATTTTGAAAACTTCGACATTGGCATAGGCTTCATTGACGGTTATTACATTGACTTGAGGCTGCACAGATTTGTTACCTGGTTCGGTAATCTGTATGACAATTTGTGATGACTCATGCATGTATTCAATCTCTTGACGCGCAAGTTGCTCAGCCTTCGAAAGGCTGGTTGCAAAAACAGTCCCGTTCGATCGTCGTGCAGGATCGGTTGAAGTGAGCGATTGGATGCTCACAGAACTGGTTTCAGCCTCGACTTCTATGGATTCTGAATACGTACAATGTTCCGAACACCGGAAGTCCACTGTTTTTCCGTCAACTTCAACTTCAGCATCTGGAACGCCAAGGAATGGATGTGAGTAGAGTTTGCCTTTGTTTGTCATTCTGACGATGGCTCCGGCTGCCAAGTCATCGACCGTCATGTTCACCCAGGTTAAATTTTCACCGTCAGCGGCAATCGTTCCAAGCCATGTGGTCTCGTTATTCTGTACCACCTTTGTCAGTTCTACGTCGTTGTAGGAGGAATTCGTTGCTTCCGTTTCATAGATGTAATAACTTGGGGAAATTGTGGCTCCGTACACTGCGTAGGACAACAAAAGAATAAGCGTCAAAGACAGTCCTATCAGCGTTCTCAGAAGATTTGGATTCTGAGCAAGGGCCTTCTTCATTGGTCCATCCAAAACGACACCATTCAAGAACACTTGCACGTCACCAAAATCAGAAGTATGCTCTTCAATCGGTTGCGTAAATCTCCCGCTTTATTCAAATAGGGGAGATAAGTCGCAGAGTTGCTTGGTGTTGTTATGACGACGTTTTACGATGTGCCTGCGAATTTTCTTATCCCCGCTCTTGCTGAGCGTTTGACAGGTCATGATGCCATTCAGATGCCTGAATGGGCCGACGTTGTCAAAACAGGATCATCCAGAGAGCGACCGCCGTCGCAAGACAATTGGTGGCACACTCGAGGCGCAGCCTTACTGCGAAAGATAGCTCGCCAAGGTCCAATTGGAGTTACAGCACTCGCTCAAGAATACGGTGGTCGTAAAAACAACGGATCCAAACCAAACACACCGGGTGTTGGTTCAAGGAAAGTCATACGTGCTCTCGTCCAGCAACTCGAAGAAGCTGGCTTGGTGACAACACAGGTCGGTCGATTGGTTGAACCAGAAGGTAGGGAGCCCACACAACTCTATCATGGTCGTGTTGTGACGTCCAACGGTCAGAAACTTCTCAACGAAGTTGCTCACAGCGTGCGACCTGATGTCGAAGCCGCCTATCCTGGACTTGAAAAATACTGAAAGGACGTGAAGTGTTGACGACTGCTGCAGACGAATCATCGGAATTGGAAGCATTCCGACAACGTCGTCAACTTGAACTCCAACAGCAACTTGAAGAGCAAGCACGACAACAGGCCGCAGCAGAAGTTGAATCGCAAGCACAAGCACAAGAACAACAAGCGCTAGATATGGCTATGAAGACCATTCTCACCTCTGAAGCACGTGGAAGGCTCACCAACATATCCCTTGTTGATGGCCAAAAAGCAGACCTGTTGAAACGGCAATTGGTTTCCCTCCATGATCAACAGAAAATTTCTATTCCAGTCAACGATGAACAGTTGAAACGGATTCTAACAAGCCTATCCAAGAGCCGCAGAGATGCGTCTATCCGTCGATTGTAAGAGGGGTGCTCGAACATGTCAAAAAACAAACCAGCAGCAAAAAAAATTCGCCTGTTAAAAGCAGGCAAGCAGAACCGCCGTGTCCCTGTCTGGGTCATGCTAAAAACGAACAGAAACACAGTATCGCATCCAAAGCGACACCATTGGCGACGCAGCAAGTTGCAGCGATGAGGTGATTCAAATGGCAAGAGCAGCAACATCTGAACTGGTCGTACCGCTAAGGAAAGCTTGGAACATTACCCGTTTCAAGCGTGCACCTCGTGCAATTCAAATTATTCGCGACGAAGTTATCTGACACCTGAAGGTTCTTCCTGAAGAGGAAATTTACATCGATCCCTCAGTTAACGAAAAAATATGGGAGCGGGGAATTGAAAACCCGCCGCGCAAGATTCGTCTGACGGTTATCCGACATGATGAACCTGACATCCCAATCGAAGTAAAACTCTTTGAGGAGGCTTAATCATGGGAAACATACGACCAAGTTTTATCAAAATTCGAGCCATTCGACTTGTCGAAGAGCACGGTGAAAAATTCACCGATGACTTCGATCATAACAAGAAAATGGTGGAACAATTGACGGACGTGAGTACAAAAAAACTGCGCAATTGGATTGCCGGCTACGTAACTCGATACCGACAACGTCGTACAGATTGATGGGGAATTGCCTTGCCCATGTGGGTTGATTGGAACAGGACACCGGTTTCTGTCCATGGACCCAGTAAGAATCAACTTGAGTTGTTGATTCTCCACCTACGCAACAACCACAACGTGCGACGTCGCTCCTTGGTCATGCCTGACAGGGAACAAGGAGGATTCCTGTTCTTTCTTTATCAAGCATGCAATCCTGTGTGGATAGCAGAATTCATTGATTCCATGGAGGAGGAGTGATGGGTAATCGAGGCCGCCTGCCCCTACCTACTGCTTCATACACGCTCCATGTTGTTCTTGTGGGTACGCAACACCCTGGTAATCTAGGTGCCGTATGCCGTTCTTTGTTGAATCACGGATTCGATTCGTTGCGATTGGTGCAACCTGAATGTCATCCCGATGATCTTGAAGCAAGGAATCGAGCAAAACATGCAGGACGTATCCTTGATTCATGCAAAATCTACGATTCATTCGAGACTGCCGTCGCAGACTGTTCCTTAGTGGTTGGGACTTCAGGGAAGCGAGAAATCGGTGACAAAACCCAAAAACGTCACTTCATGTATCCATGGGAATTTACCGAGCGAATTTCTTCGACCAATCAATCCGTTGCTGTTGTTTTTGGTGAGGAAGGAATGGGACTCAGTACAGAGGATCTGCTTCGCTGCGACTATTTGGTGACCCTGCCAACATGGGAAGGATATCCTATCACAAATTTGAGTCATGCAGTGCATACCATTACCTACGAATTGCACCGATATCGTGTGTTGAATCGACAAGGCCGAGAAAAAGCCCTACCGGATATTGTTCCCCTCAAACGTGGTATATCCGCTGACCAACGAAACGTTTTGAGAAAAGCAATAGACGACATAGCTAAATTTCTACCGGGAGGAGAAGAGCGCAGAATATCCTTCGCCCATTCACTCAAGCGGGCTCTCCAGCGCTCAGGTATGGAGTCCGATCAAACAAATCGTCTGATTGGTGGATTTGTAGATGCTTCAACGGCATTAGAGTATGCAGTAGCAGATGAAGAATGGCGAATGAATCGTCGTAGACGCGTCGTACTGGAAGAAGAATAATCACCCATACCAAGAAGCCCAACTTTTTGGAGTTTCACGGACGTGCATGGCCACCAGTCGTAAACGATTGTCATAAGCGGTCTGAATGTGCGGTCGAACCTGTTCAAAAGCCCATTTTGCAAGGTTCTCTGCTGTTGGAATAAACGGAACAACAACAGTGCGGTGTTCTGAAGATAAACCCGACAATACGGTCCGAGCCTCCTTATCATTTTCATAGACAACGAAGGCATGATCGACAACATCGTGTATGTATGTGGTAAGAATTTGGCTTACATCGCTGAAATCCATCAACATTCCCTCTTCACTAACGCCTGATGTTTCTACGATATCACCTTCGATTTCCGCTTCAAATCGGTAGCGATGACCGTGAAAATGGCGGCATTTGCTCTTGTGATTAGGTACTCTATGACCCGTATCTGTTTCGACATATCTCCGTATTCTTGTTGTCATTCTTCCACCTCAAATCGCATAGCTGCACTGTTGATGCAATAGCGCTCTCCACCATGTTGTCTTGGACCGTCGTTGAAGACGTGACCCAGGTGTGCATCACACGCACTGCAACGAACTTCTACACGCGTCATACCGTGTGACGTATCTATGATTCTCGTAATTTCAGCGTCATGGACTTCGCTGTGAAATGCTGGCCAACCGCAGCCAGAGTTGAATTTCATTTGACTGGTGAACAATTTTTTGTCGCAAACAATGCAGAAATAAGTCCCTCTACGATATTCCTTGTCCAGAACACCTGTGAACGGACGTTCGGTTCCGTTTTGTTGTGTGACGTAATAGGACAAATCCGACAAGGCTGCGATGCGTTCTTTTATGTTCACTTTGAATCACCTTTTTCAAATTCTTCAGCGATTTGCAACGCATTTTGCAAAACAATTTCCCATGGCTTTTGGTATTCTATTGGGTCTTTTCTACCAATCTCATGGAATGCTAGAATGCGTTCGACATCAGAACCGCTTTCCCCAGAACTGCGCCCTAATTCGTCGGGATTGTACGATGTTATTGTGCTGGCAAGGACCGTATCGAAATCCAGTCCCAGACGTTCTGTTGTGTGAATAGCGTCTCTGAGAATTGAGGTTTTGTTGCCATGCAAATAAGGTAAATCGAATTCGATTAATTCAGAGTCCCAATTTCCGATTTCAAATGCTGTTTGCAACGCTGTGTAAAATTCAGGTCGACAATCAGGATAGATTTCGTGATCGCCGCTGTGAACTCCTAGGGCTAAGACGACACCAGAATGGGTACGCTTAGCTTCGGATATTGCAAATCCATACAAAATTGATGCAAATATAGCATTCCGATTTGGAACAACCGTTTGCTTCATTTGGTCCTCTTCGTAATGACCTCGGGGTACTTCTTGATCGGGTGATGTTAATGCGGAATCGAACAGGGATAAAGCAGAAGACAAATCGACTATGTGGTGCTGAAGGCTGTAACCATTTTCTTGACAATAGCGAACGGTTGATGTTGCTCGCTCGAGTTCTACTGAATGCTTCTGTCCATAATTGTAGGAAACACACAGTACATCGTAATCCTTGGCAAGATAATGCATTAGCAGACAGGTGGAATCCATACCACCACTTAATGCCATGACAACTTTTTTCATAAAATTCCCATCCATTTGTGCGTCTGCAATGAGAGCCTCCAACCGCTGTTCTCCTTGACCACTTGTTCCGTCTCTTGAAACATCACACCGTTCTCTTGAATTGATGCGGTATCGACGTAACAAGGCTGCAAGAAGCGATGATCAAATCCAATTTTGAGTTCATCGTAGAGTGAGAGATCTTGACCGACATAAACCACTTTCAATTCGTTACCGGTTCGCTGACGAACTTTTGAGTTTGGATAGACTTGGTCTTTCGGCGAAATACAAATCCAATCAAGTAGCCCTTCTGGAATTTCGATTGTTCCGTTGCTCTCGACGGAGAGATTGAACCCTCTTTGCTTGAATAAGCGATGCAGCGGCCACAAGTCTTGTAACATGGGTTCTCCACCTGTGAAAATTATACGCTTGCAATTGTATTGGAGTACCTCTGTTACAATTTCAGATGCCTTCATTTTCTCATACTGATCAAAATCTGTGTCGCACCAAGTACATCGTAAATTGCAACCTCCGAAACGAATGAAGACGTGAGGTATACCAGAATGAAAACCTTCACCTTGCACTGAATGAAAAATCTCAACAATTGGATATTCTGCATTCAAATCGACTTTCTCGTCAACAACACCGTCTATTATGTGCAAGCTTTGCATAACATTCAACTCGAGTTTTCAATAAGTTGCATCAATTCGTTTCTAGCTTCCTGCTTATCAAAAAAGACACCGCGCATCGCACTCGTAGTCATGATGGCGTTTTGTTTCTTTACGCCTCGGCAACGCATGCATCCGTGAGAGGCTTGGATGATCACAGCAGCACCCAATGGATTCAGATGCTGGACAAGGTCATTGGCCACATCATTTGTTATGCGTTCTTGATTTTGCAATCGCAGTGCGTGGTGGTCAATAATTCGAGCCAACTTTGAGATTCCAACAATTCTCTCAACTGGAATGTAAGCTACGTGAGCTCGACCG
>PBSP01000037.1 GCA_002726845.1 Methanobacteriota archaeon
CATAGAAATCACATATGACACTGAAACATTCAATCCAACCAGTACAATGTCAACGGGAACCTATGTTGCGTCGGTCAAGTTGAAATGCCATCTGCAACAGGGCTAGATGAGGGGATTTCGTGTCCAAGGACGATGCACGTTTGGAACGTTTGCACGGAATGTTGCGTCAACGCGGCGTTCTACTTCCTGCATTTGATTTGTATGGTGGAGCAAAAGGTCTCTACGATTTTGGACCCGTTGGGGGTAGACTTCGCTCCAAATTGAATCAGGTCTGGCTTGATCATTGGCTGAGTATGGGGGACGTTGTTGAGATTTCATGTCCTACCGTCACGCCATATGAAGTGCTTGAAGCAAGCGGGCATGTTGGTGAATTTTCAGACTACATGACCGTTTGTGGGCAGTGCGATGAAGCATCGAGGGCCGATACCCTGCTAGAACCGCATCACCCAAATCCAGATGCATTGAGTAAATCAGAACTTCAAGCACTCCTCGACAAAGTAAATCCGGATTGCCCTGGATGCGAAACTCAAGAATGGAACCCAATCGTTCCACAGAATCTGATGTTTTCGACAACAATTGGTGCTGGAGCTTCAGGACGTAAGGGATTCATGAGGCCTGAAACAGCGCAAGGAATGTTCACTTCGTTTCCGGTCCTGTATCGACATTTTCGAGAGCGACTTCCCTTTGGAGCGGCCCAAGTTGGAAAGGGTTATCGCAATGAAATTTCACCACGTCAGGGTATGATTCGATTGCGGGAATTCAACATGGCTGAATTGGAATACTTCATCGACCCAGAATCCACATCTTCTTACGACTTTACAACATGGTCAAGCATTGGTTTGCATTTAATCGATGGTGAAGGAATTCATCACCAAATGCCGCTTAGTGATGCCGTAGCAACTGGACTTGTACGACATGAAACCGTTGGTTATTTCATGGGTAAAACATACGATTTCCTTGTGAATGTAGGCATTGACCCCATGAGACTTCGTTTCCGTCAGCATTCACCCGATGAAATGGCACACTATGCCTCGGATTGTTGGGATGTTGAAATTGAAGGCTCATACGGCTGGGTTGAATGTGTTGGAATCGCACACAGAGGTTGTTATGATTTGGAAGCGCATGAGAACGCTACTGGGAAAAAACTGCGAGCACGACGTGATTATGAGGAACCCAAACTTGTTCAAATCGACGGCTGGACGATTGATGGTGGTACTGCAGGTCCTGCGTTCAGGGGTGATGCTGGTGAAGTAAAGTCCATCGTTGAAGGGTTAGAATCCAACACAGAATTCCCTAAAGCGATAGCACTTAGTGACGGCCGTCAACTCACCATCGAGCCTCATCACGTTAAGAGAGTTGAAAAAACGATTAAACAAACGGGTGAATGGTACATTCCTCATGTTGTAGAACCAGCATTCGGAATCGACCGTATACTGTGGCATATTTTGGACCACGCATTCGTGGAGATGGAAAAAGCAGGAGAACCCTATCGTATGCTCAAAATCAACAATTCCATATCTCCGATTGATGTTGCGGTTTTCCCGCTTTTTGAAAAAGACGGGATGAAGGATTTGGCAAATAAAATTCACCAACAGTACTGTCGAAAATTTGGAGTGGTCTCACTCTATGATGGAAGCGGATCGATAGGGAAACGATACGCTCGAGCAGATGAAATTGGAATACCACTCTGCATTACAATCGACCATCAAAGCATCGAGGACGGTACCGTTACCGTTCGTCAACGAGACGACGGATCCCAAATCCGTATTGCAGTAGATCAACTGCCTCTGTTGTAGCTGTAGAACATCTTCAAGAACCGTCGCAAGTATGGAAAACCATGAGCGGTGTTTCCGATTGGACGGAACGGCACCGCCCCATATCGGAGCATCAACTTGAAGGGAATGAGGTCCAACGTCGAAAAATTCGAGAGTGGCTTGATGGATGGATAAGCGGACAACCAAAGAAAAAAGGAATTCTCTTGGTTGGTCCACCGGGTGTAGGAAAAACCACGGTTGCTCGGGCAATAGCAAACGACATGGGTTGGACCGTTATCGAATTGAATGCTAGTGATTCAAGAAATGCTGTGGCCATTCGCAAAGCGGCTACACAATCATCAACACACCGTTCTTTGTTCCATGACCCGACGAAACCACAACAAAGAACACTCATTCTTCTTGATGAGGTCGATCATATTGGCGGCGGTCTGCGAGCAGTTAGCGAAGATCGTATTCGTCGCGGCATTGAAGACGATGAAGCAACAAATCTATCCGGCGATTCAGGAGGAAAAGCAGAATTGTTACGTTTGTTGGAAGCGACAAAGCAGCCCGTTATTCTCGCCTGCAATGATGTGATGGGCTTGTGGGGTCGTTCCTCATCAACATGGCGGAACACAAAAGATCGCTTCAGTCGACACCTGCAAACAATAACGTTCGAACGGGTATCCGATGAAGCACTTCGACGAATTGCTCGACGTGTTTTACGTGAGGAAGACGTAGAATACACAAACGATGCAATCGATCGCTTAGTCAGTGGCAATCACGGGGATTTGAGAGCGCTTGTACGCGATTTGCAGGTACTAACTTCAGGAGGAATTGAACAACTCGTACCTGAATTAGTCGAAGAACATCTCAACGCAGGCGTTCGTGATATGACAACAGAGGTATTTCCTGGAATGGAATCCTTATACCGTGCTCAATCAGCTACCGATGCAATCGCAATTGGAAGGAGCATTGACAAACAACCCTCTGATTTGATGAATTGGGTTCATTGGAACAATTCCTCAATCTTTTCGAATGATGTCATGCGTCGAGGTTCTAACGCGCTCATCCTTGCCGATCGTTCCGTGGAAAGCCGATACCGTGATTTGGCACATCGTTCCTCATATTGGACTCTGCATCTTTCTGCCCTATCGGCAAGTGTGGCGAACCATCAACCCCTTCCGAACAAATTGTACCCAAGCTATCCCAATTACTTACGTAGAAAAGGTTCGTGGGTACGGCCTGCGATTATTACGCATCTTGCTGACATATCCAAAACCAGTCGGTCGACTGTCCGTAGGGAATTTATGCCCTTGCTCGGTGTACTTCATCAGGAGAATCAGGTTTTTGGAGACCCAAATCGGTTTGAAATTTCGCTCGGACTTGGTCTCAGTGCAGAGGAACATGTCGCTTTATCTAATCTTCCAGTGTCAAGAGCGTCGACCAAGGCATTGATTCGAGCCTATGAAAAAGCAGAACAAGAATGGAAAGTTCCTGTTATCGATACCGTTCTTGAAGAATTGAATGAAGTTGATGAAACCCAAGAAGATGTTGCATCCAAAACCGAGACCGAACGGGACTCAGCGCAGCGGACCTTGTTCTGATTCTTCGTGTGGTTCTCTTGAAATCATTCGCTTTAATCGTGTCAATGCACCACGTGGCGCTTGGTCTCTTGATTCAGACCTCCACGTGTGAGGGTGCAGCAAAATAACTGCTGTAAGCAATTCCAAACGACCAAACCACATCAGTATTGAAGTCAACAAAAGAGCACCAGAATTGAGGCCAGCCCATGTTTCTGTAGGTCCGTAATTGCCAAGTGTAGGTCCAGTATTGCCAAGACTGGATGCCACCAATGCAAGAATGGATTCAAAATTTTCATCGGGTGCGATGAAAGCCAGTAAGATCGATGCTATCGCAAACAGTCCAATCCACACGAACAGCATACCAACAATGAGGCCAAGTTGTTGATTGCCGACGACTTCACCGTTCATTCGTACGGTTTGTACTTTCCGAGGTTGAGCGATACGAACAAGTTCTCTCATCGCTACTTTGAATGCTAAATTAACGCGCAAGAGTTTCAGACCTCCACTCGTACTACCTGCAGAGGCACCAACAATCATTAGCACAAACAAAAACAGGTGTGTTACTACAGGCCATTGCATGTAATCTGTCGATGTGTATCCCGTTGATGTGCCAATCGAAACCACATGGAACAGCGAATCAATGAATGTATCAGGTGTTGAGTAATCTCTGGTAGCAAAGAGGGCTATGGTGATGAACAAAAACGTTGTAAGAATGTATACGATATAATTCTTGAATTCCTCATCCTGAGTAGCCTTCTTGAATTCACCTTCTCTGATGAACCACAGGAGTGTAAAATTGATTCCACCGATAAACATGAAGAGAATGATGATCAATTCAACAGTGTAGGATTGGTAATGACCAATGCTAGCGTCGTGGGTCGAGAAACCACCAGTTGGCATCGTAGTTAGCGCATGATTGATTGAATCAAACCAATTCATACCCCCAATGGTTTTCAAAAGACCCATCTCGAGGAGGGTTAATGCCAGATACAATCCCCACAATGCCAGTGCAGTTTCTTGCAATTTGGGTTTAAGACGTGAAAGTGATGGTCCCGTCAACTCAGCACGAGCTAAAGCCATACCACCTCCAATGACACGTGAAAGGATCATCATGCCCAACATGATGATTCCCATGCCGCCAAACCATTGGGTAAGTGACCTCCAGAACAATAACCCTCGTGGTTGGGTGTTGATGCAATCAGGAGTACTTGGTAAGCAATTGGGGCTCATTGAAGTTGAAATGACCGTTGCACCGGTTGTCGAAAAACCAGACATCGATTCAAACCAAGAATTAACTGCTCCACGTGCAATATCTAAAAACTCTGAACCTTCTGTAAACGGGCCGTGAAACATTCCGCCAAGCCAGTAGGGCAATGCGCCAATAAACACGGCAAGTGGCCAAACCAATGCCACGGCAGCGAAGGCTTCACGATCACGCAATCGCATGTGGGTGTTTCGTTTCGTCCCGAATCGTAACATCATCAAACCGATGAAGAACGAAAGTCCTGCAGGTATTGAAAACGCTCGAAGGGCCAACTCCCAATCGTCCAAATATCCTGTAACCAACACACAAAACAAGAGGGGAACGGTCAATGCGACAAGCGTCCACCCAAGTATGAGGTTCAGTACATCAAAACGCATGATTACACCTTGAATCGTTTCTCAAGATCTGTCACCCTATCGGGTCGACAAAAGAGAATAAGGCGATCACCTTCGACAATGGTCTTTTCTCTTGCAGGGCGCAGTGTTTCCCAAAAGCCAGAAGTGGTCCTGCGTTGAATGAAAGCAATCCTTGACCACTCGGGTAATCCTGAATTCCCTATTGTTTTGCCTGCAAATTTGGATTGTTTGGATACTGTTTGACTTATTCCAACGATATCCGGTATGTTAGACAGAATCGCATATGCGCCCGAAGCCTTGGTGTGTATATGAGCGAGAATGTTGTCGACTGCCACTCGCTTGATGTCAACTGCGAAGGTGATGCCCATGCGTTGAGTGACTGCTACAAGGTCAGAATCTTGAAGAATCAACCCCGTTCTGGTGACACCCATGTCGCTGGCCAACAGCGCTGCTGCAATCGAAATGTGATCATCTTCCAAAGCAGCCACAGCAATGTGATGTTCTTTGATTCCAATCTCAGTCAAAATGTTACGATCGAGGAAGTCTCCATGGATGACATCGAGGTTTGCATGGGCTCCGATATCGGAACCAGAGAGCGCGTTTGCAATGCTAAGATTACGTTCAATAACCGTTACGTAAGCACCATTGCGCAGCCAATCTTCAGCAATTCGCTTGCCAACGTCAGTTGCTCCTATGATAGCAACACGAGGCTGTGCTGGGAAATCTATGGATTCATGGCCGAAGGCTGTCAGTATTCGACTGAAAGACTTTAATCCACTGGTTGCTACTGCAATACGATCCTTTGGCATTAACGTGAAATCTTTGTTGGGCACCGTACTGGGCTCTCCATCTCGTTTCACACCAACAATCAGAGGCAGACCTCCTTCAATACCTAGGCTTGCTTCCGCCAGTGTTTGATAAATGACTTCTTCAGCATCCTTGGTAACGTTCAATTCGATAATGTAGGCTTCATGACCAAACGGAATTACTTCCTCTATGGCAGAAGAACGAAGACCAGTAGCGAGTCGCTGGATTGCCCCATCAACTGGGTCAATGGCATAATCGACGGCAGCCCATCTTGAGAGATGACCCTCGTTGTGCTCTTCAACATAAGCGCGTTCTCTGAATCGGCCTATTGAAAGGAGATTGTGTTGGACAGAGGTGCCGTTCTGGCGCTTAAATTCATCCTCTGCAAGGGAACACGCAATGAGGTTTCGATCGTCTGAATCGGTAACCGCAACAAACACCGCTGCATCTCCAATCCCTGCCTCCTGCAACGAACTACGAGACGTAATGTCACCATGGATGACTAGTGCATCAAGAGACTGTGCGTTCTTCACAGCTCTCGAATCTTTGTCGATGAGAACCACGTCCATTGTCTCTGCACGCATGGCACGTGCCAATTCTGAACCTACCCGTCCAGCTCCTCCAATAATTACTCGAATGTTATCACCTCAACTGTATACAGGGAATTTACCGCCTCCGTAACTAACGGGTCCTTCCAATGCGTAAATGCGATCTCGCTCTATTTCTTGGCCATCCCTATCAAAGTCAGATGGGTATAGGGGTCGGTAATAGGCATTGATGTAAGTGCCGTCACCATTCGGATCAGGCTGTTCAACCCAATCGATAAGAGCAGATGCCGTGTGCAACAGCCACTTGTTGTTGGTCACGTCGACGGATGCTTCAATGTAGCAACTGTTCAATTCAATGTTGTTTGATTCGCACCATGAATCCGACATCGGTAGCTGAATGTAGCCCCATGCATGCGCTTCCCATTTGGTGTAGGATTTACTCGACAGAATACCAAAGACGTACCAACCAGGTATCCCTTTGGCGCGTAACAAACTTAGGAACGCATTGGTCTGCTCGTCGCAATCACCTTGTCCTGCAATGAGGCATGCAGGACCGCTTAAAGCGGACTCTCCCGATCCGATTTCCGTGTAATAATCGATGTTTTCTTGGATGTAATCAAAGGCAGCTTTAGCGAACGAAAATGCATTCTTGTTGTCTTCTGGAAGGTTTGAATCGATCGCTTCGACAGCAGTTCTAACCACTGCCTGTGTCGCATCAATTGCATAATCTGTGCGCCCGTTATTGTACCACTTCACCGCAGTGAAATCATCGGTTCGTTCACCATCACCACGGTTTTCTAGATCATCATACGTTCCGCTGTTTTCTTCAAGAATTCCTGCAGCAAAGCCGGGTATACGGGGGTCGACAACATCAACCTCAGACCACCAAGTGTAGGATTTTGTGCTAACTGTGACCAGATATTCATAAGTTAATTTTTCATTCGGAGCAAGATTGACTTTGACCTTAACGCATGGACCTCCAGTACAATATTGGCTTCCACTTGCCGCAGTGCCCGGCCACCAAATCTCGTGACCTCCAGGCGTCATAATAGCCTCGGCATAGGTCCGGATTGCGGTTCTTTCGAGCGGTATGTCGATTGATTGACCATCGATTCGTAACTCGATGGACTGAACGTCTTGGATTTTTTGATTCGGCATCGGATCTGCACCTGTTTCATAGGAGTACAGAGAATTGCTGTTCTCGAGAGCATAAACATCAGGAGATATGGGAAACGTTTCATTGTAATATTCGTTTTGATCGTTATCCATATTTTCGAGGGTTGTAATACGGTTAAGCGTATAATCTGCTTCAATATCGTAGACCATGTAACCAAGGGTTGGATTCATGATGAATTCCTTGGCCTCGGATATTTTGCCAAGTGTCAACTCCCTTGCTTGTGGTGAGAGCATGATAAAAGCAATCAGACCGAGCATGATTAGGCTGCGAAACCGGTTTTTGCGCCCTTTTAGGATGTTCTTGTTTCGACCTCGATCGGTTTGTACCATCCCCCTTCTGCGCGGGACCGATGTCATCTTGTACGCTTTAGCACCAGAAAACCGATCTTTTTGCAAATTTATACGATGATCCATTATCGAATTGCTCGCTAGAACTCTACCACAGGAATAACAGATGGTGTCGCCATCCAGCGTGGTCGCAGCACAGTACGGGCATGAACCCATACCCGGTTGGTTGAGCAGTCATGGTTTAATGGTTGTGTGAGATGACCGACCAAACCATTGATAGGGAGGGTCTTTGGCCGCGAATTCATTCCTCTGACGTCTGAGACTTGTTCGATGCTGGATTGATGGTATGATTTACCCTTGTTGCAGCTAGTTTTTCCCGCTTTTTGTCTGCTTGCATCCTTCGCCATCGCCTTCGGCCTTCTTTCGGAACTGAATCCCAAACCCATTTGTCAGCCGAATCTTTGAACAACAGAATCGGAGGTATGATGAACACCCAAGCGAGTGGATTGTCCCATGCAAAATAAAGCATGTTGAGCGCTAAAATACGCCAGAATACGGTTCGAAAAACAGCACCCCAACGTTTTCCTTGTAGCATCAGCACACCATGATACGAACAGATAAGTGCTTCCATTCGGGGTGCAAAAAATCCGATCAGTAATATTGTTGCTCCATCTAGAACGGTACTAACATCGTATTGTATTTTACGTGTGATCAGCACAATCGAGAGCATGCATCCTATTGCGAGCCCAAGAGCCCAACCGCTCGTTGCTTGAGACCCACCTTTTCGCACACGCTTGCGAATCAACAGGAAGTGAATCCCAATAGTAGCGATCAAAGGAATGAGAATTTGTCTAACAATGTTCAATTCAGCCGCTCGTGTTCCAGTGATGTAGGATTCAAAGAAGGGTAAGAAAAGCGTGTTATCAGCTAAAGAAGCGTATGCTCCTCCAAGTAATATTCCCCAAAATACCTGATTCCATGCAGTAGGTAAATCGTAGAATCCTGAATATTTGGTCATCACCCCCCGCCAACCGAGAGTCATCCCAATCAGACCGCATATTGCAGCGACTTGGAACGTGATGAATTCATTTACCACGTTGCATCCTGATGCATCGCCTACATAAGTTGGTTAGCAATATATGGAGGCAATGAGTTCAAACACCACCTCTTTGTCTGCACGCCATGGCGAGATTGTTGTTGTTCGGAGGAAAGGGTGGTGTTGGTAAAACAACGACATCAGCATCGACTGCCGTCTGGCTGGCTGATTCTGGTCTCAAAGTTTTGCTTGTATCGAGTGACCCTGCACATTCGACATCGGATTCACTAGGTGTTGAACTGTCTTCAGAACCGACACCGGTTGAGGGTGTACCTGGATTGTTCGGACTTGAACTTAATCCAGAAGCCAAACTATCTACATTCATGCCGAAATTGGGGGAGAGTCTCTCCGGTATGTCCACATCACCGTTTGCAGCGTTAGGTGGGTTAGGCGGAATGTTTGATCAATCTGCTAAAGATGAGATGGCATCCATTAAGGAGGAAGTGGACTCCAGTGAATTGGTGTTACCCGGTCTTGATGAAGCAATCGCATTTGATGAACTGCTCAAGCACGTGGAAAACCCATCATGGGACGTGATTGTATTCGATACCGCGCCAACAGGTCACACGTTGAGATTTCTTTCTTTGCCTGAATTGATTGAGGCTTGGTCTGGACGTCTTTTGCGCATGATGCGCGTCTCGGGAGGCATCCGCTCGATGCTCTTTGGTAGAAAACAAAGTGAGGCTATGAAGGAAGAGTTGGAACGATTTCGAAGACGTGTTCTTCATGTGCGACGCGTCTTAAGCGATTCATCGACTACATCGTTTACCTTGGTAACAATCCCTGAAAGGATGGGTGTCAACGAAACATTGCGTGCGAATGCATCATTGCAGGAATACGGACTGCCCGTAACAGGATGCTTGGTCAACAGAGTTACTCCTGAACTTGATCATCCATTCCTGGAAAGGCGACGTGGCGAGGAAATGGGTCACATTAATGAGTTGGATTCAACACTTGAGATGCCTGTAACGACGATGGAATTATTCGATACGGAGGTCCAAGGGCTGGAACGCCTGCGCACATACGGGAATTTGCTCTACGGCACACCTGAAACGTTGTCAGACGAGCTTGGACCCTACGATGTAGGCAATCGACTCACACATTCCATACATCGAGGCACATATGTCGAGCAAGGCGATGGTATCGAAATCATTCACCTTCATTTTCCCGGACTTCAACGCGAGGATCTATCCTTACGCAGTGAAGAAGGTGTGTTGTACGTTGGTGTGAACGGTCGAGAGCATGCCATTCCTACCTCATCCCCTACAAAGTCTGCTGAAGTCAAAGCCAAGCTCGAGGACGATGTGCTCCGTCTTGAAGTTCCAGTCTATGATGAGGACTCCGCTGGATTGAAAGGTTAGTTGTCGGTGGAGATTTTATGGCGCTTGAAGGACTCTCTCGTGGAATTTTTCGTTCCCTCGGTTTCCTGCGCAGTAAACGCCGTCTCGATGAAGATGAACTCAAAGAGATGACTAAGAGCCTACGACGAGCTTTACAAGAAGCAGATTTCAACGTTCGTCAAACAAAAGAAATTGTCGAGCGTTTGGAAGATCGTATGCGTGAGGAAGAACCGCGTCCAGGACTGGATCTTCAAACCCATGCAATGAACATTCTTTACATGGAGCTTGTTTGAATCCTTGGAGCCAAATGTGACTTCCAACCGCGTGGAGCCACACTTTTAATGGTCGGTCTCTACGGTCAAGGTAAAACAACGACAACCGCAAAACTTGCTGAATGGTACCGTAAGAAGCACGGTCTTCGAGTTGCAGTGATTGAAGCAGACGTCCATCGACCCGGTGCTTATGCCCAACTCTCACAGTTACTGGAGGATTCCTCAGTGGTTGTTTACGGTGAACCTGATGAAAAAAACGCTGCAACCATTGTTCGTAATGGTTTGGCAGCATGTGCATCAGCTGATCTTGTCATCGTTGATACTGCGGGAAGACATCAATTGGACGATGAATTGGTTGATGAATTGGAACGAATTGCATCGATTACTCGAGCAACTGAACGCTGGTTGGTCATCGATGCACAAGTTGGACAAGCTGCAGGACCTGTTGCAGCATCGTTTCATAATTTAGCAGGAGTAACCGGTATTGTTGTTACAAAACTCGACGGTACTGCACGTGGAGGCGGTGCGTTATCTGCAGTTGCAGCAACTGGCGCTCCATTGGTGCATATTGGTGTCGGAGAAAAGGTATCGGATCTTGAAAAGTTTGAGGCCGATCGGTTCATTTCAAGATTGCTTGGCATGGGCGATATTCGTGGCCTTATTGACCTCGCGCCAGAGGATATGGATGAAGAAGAAGCGATGCGGCTTACGCAACGCTTGATGTCAGGACGATTTACGCTCAACGACATGTACAAACAAATGGAGATGATGGCAAAAGTGGGCACCATTGACAAACTGATGTCGTTTCTCCCCGGAAATATGTTTGGTGGGCTCGGTGGAATGACAAAATCCCAAAAAGAAGCCATGCAAGGCAATCTCGACCGTTACCGAACCATTATGGATTCAATGACGGGATGGGAAAAGAACGAACCAGCCAAAATAAAAGCGGAACGCATACAACGCATTGCTCGTGGTTCCGGTGTAAAGGAGAAGGATGTACGTGAGCTTATCGCGCAATGGAAGCGTTCTCGTAAGATGATGAAAGGCATGGGCGGTAATCGCAAGTTGAACAAACAGATGCGAAAAATGATGAAAGATGGTGACATGGACATGGATCCATCTGCATTTGGAATGTAACGTTGAGGTATTTCCTATGCGCCTTTATCACAACCCTCGATGTTCAAAATCCAGAGAAGCAGTAGCGTTGTTGCGTGAAAATGGCATTGAATTTGAAGAATATCGATACTTGGATATGGGTGTCGATCCAAACGATGTGGAAATTTTGTCAGAAATTGAGGGTATTGTTCGAACCAAGGACGTTATCGGAGAAATCGATGTTTCTCAACTGGACTTGAAAGGACTGCAACAACTGTTGTTGAGTCAACCTTCTTGTTTGCAACGTCCATTGTTGATTCACAATGGCCAAGCTGTTGTTGGAAGGCCTCCAGAGAACATCATAAAATGGCT
Organism: Methanobacteriota archaeon; assembly: GCA_002726845.1. GTDB lineage: Archaea > Thermoplasmatota > Poseidoniia > Poseidoniales > Poseidoniaceae > MGIIa-L2. The sequence goes on from PBSP01000037.1 coordinate 11,955, forward strand.
CAACAATCAATAAGTCTTAGCAAGCAGCACTCTTCGCTTTGTTGGTTTACCGCTCATATGACAAGTCTGTTCTTCTTCGTATTCATCGGTTGCATCACCAAGGAACGTTAGACCCGTAGTTCGTTCAATAACCTCAGCATGAACATCGGTTCCGTCGAAGGGGAATTCGTAGATATGACCCTCTTCAATTTCTCCTATCATGGACCATTCCCCATTTGTTTCGACAAATTTTGGCAACGGTTGTACGACGTTGTCCATATGTTGCATTGAGCGCGCTCTAAGAACATCTGAAATCTCATCCAAAACTTCGCGAACCGATTGAAGTATGGTATCCATTGGAAGCGGTTGCTTTCCNCCAGTGCGCTTGGCGGCAAANGCNGTTCCTTGTTCGACATCTCTTGGACCAATATCCAAACGCAGAGGNACTCCTTTNATTTCCCAATCGTANTATTTCTGACCAGGNTGNAGATCTCTGTCATCAACATGCACGCGCAAACCACCTTGGCGTAGTTTGTCAGCAACAGTCATAGACACACTCACAGTATCCACTTCAGAATTTTTACGAATCATAGGGCAGATTACCACCTGCCAAGGTGCAATATCTGGAGGCATAATCAAACCGGAATCGTCTCCGTGCATACCTACTACAGCACCAAGCAAACGCTCAGACATTCCGTAAGTGGTCTGATGAACGTGTTGTTGTTTTGCTTCTAAATTTTCATAGGTTATGTCGAAAGCTTTTGCCCATTGATCGAGATAATGATGACAACTCGCTACTTGGAGTGTTCGTCCATTTGGCATTACTGCGTCGATTCCAATGGTATAGTGTGCGCCAGGGAAGGTATCCCATACAGGTCGCTTTGCTTTGATGATTGGAAGGCATAATTTATGCATCAAACGGTCGACGATTTGCAAATCTTGATGGATTTGACGTGTAGCATCCGCTTCATCAACGTGGGCTGTATGTGCCTCGAAAAAATGAATTTCTCGCACTCGAATAAAGGAACGTGTTTGCTTTGTCTCATATCGAAATGTGTTGACCATTTGGTAAACCTTCAGAGGTAGGTCCTTGTGACTCCGAATCCACAACGGAAACATGGTGTACATTGCTGTCTCGCTTGTTGGTCGGAGAAACATCGGAATGTCCAACTCGTTTTCACCAGCATGCTTTACCCAATACACTTCTTTTTTGAATCCAGCATCATCCTCATCTCGCAGTTCATCAGGATCAACTCCTTCCTCTCGTGCTCTCTTCAATCTCGCTACCAGTGCGTTTTCTTTTTCGAGTAAATCTTCTGGTATCAACAACGGAAAGTTAACTTCTTCATGACCGGTTTGTTCCATCTCCTGGTGGGTTAACGCATCGATTTGACGCATGGTTTTCCATCCATATGGACGCCATACATCCATCCCTTTTATTGGGTAACGTTTGTCGACAAGTTCAGCCGCTTCGACAATAAATGGGTACCATGCATTGAAATCCTCGACCTTACTCGGAATTCCACGCTTCGCTTTTGCAGGTTTGCCCATGTGACTGCGTTTCAACACCTGCTCATCAAGATGACGGAGAAATCAACACTTGTTCCAAGCCTTCACGATTTTTTTCGCAACATGAAGGCAGCTGCGAGTAGTCCTACAATCGCAACAACATCTGGTATCCCAACCACACCTTCGGTAACTGGAAGGCTCCACCCATTTATGGAATCAAGTCGATACAGATCGAGAAGATTCATTTTAGTATGGCCCTCGTTGGCGCATGCGTTGGTGCATAACGAGCCAACAAGTGTGTGGAACAAACCAAACATGTTTGCTACAACAACAAACAGACCAGCAAATGAAAGATAACTAACCAGACCAAAGGATTTGGTGACGTCTTTTTGTGGCATTGCCGGCATCGATGTTAATGGGGGACTTGCTGCTGGCAAAGGTGGTTGTTCCAAAGGCACGTCACCAATGACTTCTATCATCATATCCGTTGCAGGAAGTGGAGCTGATGGTAGAGATGATACATCTTCAAAATCTCTGATTTTTTTCGGCTGAACAGGTTGGATTTTAATTCCATACAAACGATCTGCCAAGGAAGCTAGTGCAGGATCTTCTGCTACTTCCGAAGCATCCAAATCCCCATCCAGAAGTTTTTCCAAACGCTTCTGTATGTCGCTCATGAGCGCCCCTCCGTTGGTATGGGCTGTTGCCCCATCATTCATGAAGGCTCCTTTCGTCATGGATAGGCAACTATGCCTTGCCAGCAGCCTCGACTTCCGCCCAGTCACGCATAAATCCTTCAAGTCCTCGTTCGGTAAGTGGGTGTTTGATTAATTGTCGGAAAATCTTTGCTGGCATCGTAGCGGTATGAGCGCCCAATTGCATGCATTGCAAAACGTGTGTTGGGTGGCGAATGGAAGCTGCAAGTACTTTTGTTGAAGGATTGTAAGCAGCCCAAGTCTCCATAATTTCCGCTATGAGGTTCATACCATCGTGTCCTGTATCGTCGATACGACCGATAAAAGGTGAAACATACGTAGCCCCTGCTTTAGCAGCCATGAGGGCTTGAGAGGCGGAGAAAATCAACGTTACATTGGTATTAATTCCCTCATCTGTGAGAACTTTCGTTGCTGCTAGTCCTTCCGGAGTGCATGGAATTTTGATGATGACATTTTCAGGTAGTTCGGACTTCAACTGTCGAGCCTGTGCAAGCATACCTTCGGTATCCATAGCAGTTACTTCTGCAGAAATAGGACCGGAACATATTCCTGCAATCTCTCTTACAACTTCCTTAAAATCCCGTCCACTTTTCTTAATCAAGGACGGATTGGTTGTTACTCCATCAAGAATACCCCATGCGGCAATCTCACGTATTTCATCAACATCGGCTGTGTCCAAAAAGAACTCCATGTTGGTGCGTTGAATTGACGCTTCATGAACATGATGGTTGAATCATTTCCGTTCAATTGCTCGCAATGCTGCCTTTACGATGTGTGGGGCATTGAGATGCATCAATTCTAGCATCTCATCTGCCTGTCCAGATTCACCGAATCGATCGAGAACACCTACGCGCTCAAGCGGAGTGCATGAAGTGCCGGAGAGATGTTCTGCCACAGCACCACCCAATCCACCAATAACAGAATGGTCTTCAGCCGTTACAATCGCTCCACAACGAGAGGCCACTTCATCAATTAGATCGATATCAAGTGGTTTTATTGTATGCATGTCAATTACGGTAGCATGGATTCCTTGCTCCATCAGAAGTTTAGCAGCTTCAAGTGATTCAGAAACGAGAACGCCACAGGCAACAATAGCAACATCGTTACCTTTGCAAAGTTCAATTCCTTTACCGATTTGTATTGTATCTGGGTCAACATCATCGTAGAGGACAGGGGTTTTGTTGCGAGCAGTTCTTGTGTACGAAGGACTCTTGGTCGCTGCGAGTTGTTTGGTCAATATACGCGTGCTTACGTCATCACTTGGGTGAAGAACGATGACGTTTGGTAAGGTTCGATATATCGCTAAATCTTCGATGGATTGCGCTGATGAACCGTCGGTTCCTGTGTGCGTTCCTCCATGCGAACCACAAAGATGCACCGCTAATTTCGGTCGCGCAATCCCATTGCGCATTTGTTCAAATGCTCTCTCCGTGAAAATAGCAAAGGTCGACGCGAATGGTATGTACCCACTTGATGCAAGACCTGCAGCGGTGAGCAGCATGTTTTGCTCACCAATACCAAGTGAAAACGTTCGTTCTGGATGTGCCTTACGGAAATGAAGGGATTTGGTAGATTTACCGAGATCTGCTTCTAGCACAACAACGCGACTGTTTTCTGCCAATTCCAAAAGTGCTTGACCATAACCATCACGGGTGGCGGCCAATCTGCTCATTCAATCGCCCCCAGTTCTTTCATTGCCAGAAGATATTCATCTTCATTGGGTGCTGCGCCATGGAACGACGGGTTGTCTTCCATGTAGGAGACACCTTTCCCTTTGACTGTGTGAGCGATAAGAATGGATGGGCCGTTGTTGCTTGTATCTAAAAAGTTGATTCCATCAACGATTTGTTCCATATCATGTCCATCAATTTCCATTACATTCCAGCCAAATGCTTTCCATTTCGCAGGGATATCAAACATACGCATTTGCTCTTCGCAAAAATCATCATTCTGGATTCGATTACGATCAAGAAGAACTTTTAGATTCCCCAATTCATGATGCGTTGCAGCCATGGCTGCTTCCCACACCGAACCCTCTTGTATTTCTCCATCTCCAAGCATAACAAACGTTCTTCTTTCGCTGCCATCAAGTCGTGCTGCTAGTGCACAACCTATACCAAAAGAGAGACCCATTCCAAGGCTTCCTGCACTAAAATCGACACCTGGGCACCAGTTCATATCNACGTGTCCNTGACANACGCCNCCAAGGACCCTGTAAGATTTCAAATCCTCGTGNTGNATGAATCCTTTTTCTGCTANNANAGCATACATACCCGGNGATGCGTGNCCTTTTGATAGGATGAATCTNTCACGATCTGCCCAATCCGGTTCATTGGGGCGTACTCGAAGGGATGTTGAGTACANTGCTGCCATCAGGTCAATTTCGGATAAAGAACCCCCTGGGTGACCTGCTTGAGCACGATACACCATTTTTACTATTTCAATTCGACATCTACGAGCGAGTTCTTTCAATTCAGATAAGGATGCAGACATACCGACCAATAATGGAGGGGCAACGCTTTGAGCCTTTGATAATTACCGTCGTATTATTTGGCTTGGGGCATCAACGAACGTATAAATTTCTTAACATAATGTACTGCAGTTCTAAAAATTTCTTTCGCAAGATTACCACCTTCAGGCAGTGTTCGAGTTGCCAACCAAATGAAGACACCTACAAACCAAGCAAAGAACAGGATTGACATCGTTTGGGATAATGCATTGAGGCCCAACATTTTGCTAAGGTCCATGTCTGCTACGATCAATACAGCGATTACGACACCAAGAATTGATTCCCCTGCTATGAAACCTGCACCTATGAGAACACCTCGACTTTCAACATCTTGGGCAGCTTCTTTTGCTTTCTTAGAGGGTTCTCGGTCAAGAGTTCCATCTACTCGTAAAAACGCCGAACCTATGGCTAAGGAGGACAAAATTCCACCGAGCATAATGGGTACGCTCAATTTCAGTGGCAAGTAAATTCCTATAGCGACGGACATGACAGGTAATGACAACCGAATCAGGACCACAGCCAATGCTGCCCCTAAAAACACCATAGGCAAATTCATTTCACCAACAAATGCTCCCTTAACAATCGCACCAATCAATTCTGCTTGGGGAGCAAGCAAAGCGTCTTCACAAGGGTAGATCTTTTCATTTCCACCCAACAAATTAGCTGCCGCATTTTGTTCGTTGGTAGCATTGCATGCTGTAGCTGAAATTTGGAATGCATTGTGCAACAGTGCAATGGTTGGTCCAATAACAAACGCGCCAGTTACAACTCCAACAATTTCCGCAACCTGTTGTCGCCAAGGTGTTGCACCGACCATATGGCCCGTCTTCAAATCCTGCATAACATCGCCTGCAATAGCAGCACTGCTAGCTACAACCGATGCGATGAGAAGCGTTGCATACATCAATTCGGTTTGTTCCAATCCCAAAAAGAGAGACCCAACAATCCAAACCAAACCAACTGTGAACAACAGCGTAGCGATTGTCATGCCAGATACTGGCGAATTGCTCGAACCAACAACGCCGGCGATGTAACCTGCAACTGCGGCGAAGAAGAAGGATACCAATGCTAAGAACAAGGCTCCTGCCAGTGAAAGGATAAGTGAACCGGTAATGAGCCAGTAAAAAAAGAACGTTAGTACTATGAGTACACCACATGCTACGGTAACCCATTTCAACGGGAGATCTTTATCTGTTCGAAGTTGGATTTCAGTTTCGGAGTCGCTCTGAATGAAGGATTTCTTCAAACCATTAATGATGGTTTTTCGCATGCTCCAAAGCGTGTAGATTCCACCTACGACCATCGCTCCGACGCCAACAAAGCGTATTTGTTCAACCCACAGACCGTAGAAACCCTTGGCCATCGTGGCTGATTCCGGCCACCCGTTTAGGTATCCATACAGCGGTACAAGTATGCCATAACCAATGAGTCCACCCAGAAAAATGAATGAAGCAATTTTAATTCCAACAATAAACCCGACAGACAGTAAAGCTACCGATAGATCGATTCCACCATAAATCCTGGTTTTTAGAACTTCAAATGCCGTTTCAGCGGACTGTTGGGTGACTTTGAATCCTTTAACCATCAATCCGTAGAGGGCTCCAATTCCGAGAGCATATACAATTGCCATCGCCCCACTACCGCCCTCTTCTCCTGCAACGAGAACTTCTCTACATGCGACACCTTCAGGGTAAGGTAGTGCTTCTTCGACGATAAACAGTCTACGTAAAGCAATCGTGAACATAGTTCCGAGAAGGCCACCCAATAACGCAATGGACAATGTAGGAAACCACTCAATTTCAACCCAGATTCCAATAATCAGCATTGCAGGTACGGTAAATATAACTCCAGCCGCAAGAGATTCTCCAGCACTTGCCATGGTTTGTACGGCATTGTTTTCTAAGATACTCACATCTTTGAATAAACTCCTTAAAATGATCATCGACATAACCGCAGCTGGTATGCTTGCTGAAACGGTAATTCCTGCATACAAACCCAGATATGCATTAGCAGCAGTCATAAGAATGCCCAGAATTACACCAACAACAAGAACTCGTATGGTCAATTCTTTGGGTTCTTGATCCGCAGGCACGTATGGACTATCTGCTGCGGACATGATTGCTCCAATTCACAACAGTTTGAGAAAGATTCGGCTGGGTCGGTTCAATTTTTGGTTGCCCGGGAATTTCATGGGAAATCCTCCATCAAAATCATAAGGGGACTGAGAGAGGGCAAAGCCTAGTGGTCCGTTAGGGCTGTAGGGTGGTTTAATGGTGCAACATGAATGGCATTCATTAGGTTCAGATGAGGTTTTGACCGTCTTGGACGCTAGCCCAAATGGTTTGACGCAAGCCGAAATTTCTGCTCGTGTCAAGAAATACGGACCGAATCAACTGGAGCAACCAGAACCAACGTCTGCGATTTTGAGGTTTCTTGCACAATACAACGACCCACTGAATTACCTCCTTATCGCAGCAGCGTTGGTTGCGTTAGCCGTAAATCCAGACCACCCTGGAGATGCCATTTTCATCTTTATTGTATTAACAGCGAATGCATTTTTTGGATTTTGGCAAGAAGGACAAGCAGAGCAAGCCATGGATGCACTTAAGGAAATGAGCATTTCTAATTCCATTACGCTACGTGATGGTTTTGAATCAGAGATACCAACCACTGATTTGGTACCTGGGGACATTGTAAAGTTGGAAGAAGGTATCAATGTTCCAGCTGATATTCGATTGCTGGAAGTCTACCAGTGTAGGGTCGATGAATCGGCATTAACAGGCGAATCTGAACCAATTACGAAGAATGTGGATTCTGTCGAAATTGCTACACTGGTCTCTGATCGCCGCAACATGCTCTACATGGGGACGACCGTGTCCACAGGTCGTGCTGTTGGTGTAGTGGTTGAAACAGGAATGCAGACCCAATTGGGCCGCATTGCAAGCGACATTTCTGATGCGCAGACACCCAAAACACCTCTCGAATTGAAATTGGAATCCCTCGGCCGTTTCCTTGGATTTATCGCTCTAATTGTAGCCGTGCTTCTGGTATCGATAAAACTGATTTTAGCATACGGCGGTGAGGATCCATTACGTGATGTTGCAATAAAACAATTTATCACCGCAATTGCGATTTTCGTTGCAATTGTTCCAGAGGGCCTTCCGATTATTCTAGTCATTACTTTAGCACTCGGGATGCGAAATATGGCACGTCACAAAGCAATTATTCGGCGTATGAAAGCAGTGGAAACACTAG